>CBDURF010000158.1:0-7994 GCA_965369705.1 uncultured bacterium | reverse complement strand
GGGGAAAACATGCGTCGTTTTGTCGGTTCGATGGTCGGAGTGTCTTTGGCCGGCCTTTTGTTGTGGGGGTGCGAGTGCTCTGATTCCATCTCCCCTCCGGAGAATGTTCCCGAAGGTTCGAAATATGCCGCCTTCAAGGTTCATCGCAGCAGTCTCGCCATAACGGACGCTCTCTTCACGAAACAATCCGGATTTGAGCCGAAAGAGCCTCTTTTGACCGTTGGCCGCGGCGGCCGCGGGTTCCTCTATCCCAACGATAAATACGGCACTCCTCTGCTGCTCGACACGGAAGCGGATCTTCTGGCGGCCTTCTATACCAATGGGGAGAACATCAAGGTCTGCGGCATGCGGGAGGACGGCGCCGCCGTTCTACGAGCCTACCATGGTGACGGTTGGGAAACCATCACCCACTCCGCAGCAGGCAATTTCACGGGTGTCCATGAAGATCACATCTGCACGGACGAGGGCTGGATCCTTCGCTACTCGGGAGGGGCCCACACAGTCACCTCGGTCTTCCAGGCGCCCGAGGGGGTCCGGTTCAACGCCATCTTCGAACTCATCGGCGGCCAGCGGGACATCATTGCGGTCGGCGACGACGGGGTGATCTTCCATAATTACGACGGTGGCGAATTCGTGGACGAGTCCATCGATGGTGGTCCCGACTTTGTGGCCGTTGCCTTCAGCTTCGATCAGGAAACCGACCTTTCCATAGCCTATGCTGTCGGGGACGACGAAATCTGGCAGTTTCTCGGTGGAATATGGAGCCTCGTCTACGACTTTGCCGACAGCCCCCTCAACGACATCGCCTTGTTGCCGGATGGGATGGCACTGGTGGTCGGCGACAACGGCCTCCTCCTGCAAAAGGATGAACACGGCTGGTGGGACGATTTCATCGACGGAGGAGTCGACCTCACCGCTGTCGCCAGGAGCCCATACGGTGGAGAGATCATTGCCTGCGGATCCGCAGGCCAGGTCTACCAGCTCGATGTCCATGGGTGGCGTGATCTGAACCACCACGCAGAAGGTCTTTGGGCTGCCTTCCACGTAGCCAACAGCGGCACTGCCTACGTCGCAAACGGCAACAAGCTGATGCGCTACATTGGAAACGATTTGGTCGAATTCGCGGTCTGGGAGATGGGCCACGAAATCCCTTCATTCCACGTCGTCGATACCACACACGTCTGGGCCATCGGCGTGATGGACGACGGCATCGACCACTTCGTGCTGTTCTACGACGGCAGCGACTGGTCGGTCATGAAGCATGCCTCACTGGATGGTTTCAACGCCATCTGGTGCGATGCGGCCGGCGAAAATGTCTGCGTGACCGCCGACGCCGGCCAGATCTGGTGGCGCCACGGCGAAATCTGGGAACTCGAGGTCGACAGGGGCGCATCCGTTGCATTCCACGGCCTGTACGGCACGGACATGGACAACCTCTTGGCCGTTGGTGATTCCGGGCTGATCATGCGCCGCGGACCGGGGGGTTGGGCCGAAGAGCCCAGCGGCACGTCTTTCGCCCTCCGTTCCGTCAGCGGTCCGGTCATCGTCGGTGAAAGCGGCACCATCCTCGTGCATACCGGCGATCGGTGGGAGATTGCCGACATTGAACTGGACACCCACTTCAACGCCGTATGGTATGGAGCCGCCGGCGACATCTGGGTGGTGGGAAACGACGCCGCCGTCCTGCATTACGACGGTAGCAGCTGGACCCGGTTGCTGACCCATCTGCCGGGGATCGATTTCCTGGCGGTCGCCGGCTTCGGTTTGAACAACGTGTGGATCGGGGGCAGCGAAGGTTACCTTTTACAAGGTCCCTGATCAGGATGGACCATGACCGAATCCAAAGTCCTCGCCGGGGTGCGGCGGCTCCATCCAGGAGCCGCCATTTTCCACCTTCCGCCGGGAAGGGTCAGAGAGATCGATGCCCCAGGCTGCCCTCCACAAGCACCTGCACTCCCAGCAATAAACCGAAGGCGCAGACGATGGCCGCCCCGGTGGGCAGATCCAGGATGTAGCTTGCGGCCGAACCGAGGATCACTGCCACGGTCCCGATGGCCAAGGTGTAGAACATCTGCTTGCCGAGGCCGGGGAACAGGCGCATACCCATGACCGTGGGCACAACCAGCAGGGTAAAGACCAACAGCACGCCGGCGATCTGCACGCTGAAAGTGACGACCGTACCCAGGATCATGTAGAAAACCACATCCCAGAGCCGGACGGGCAACCCATCCTTGCGGGCGCCCTCGGGATCGGTTGAGATGCGGCGCAAAGGGCCTCGCCACAACCAGAGCAGCACCCCGAGGAGGCCGTACAACAAGGTCGTTTTAAAGAAGGTCGACCAGGAAACCCACAGCAGGGATCCGACCAGCAGGTGGCTGATCTCCTCGCCACCGTGCGCCACCTGGGTCAGGATCAGGATCATGGCCGCACTGAATACGACGTAGATCACCCCGATGTACGCTTCCTGGGGCACCCGCTGTCCTCGGGTGCGGGTGGTGGAGATGAGCAGGGCCCCCAGGAAAGTGCTGCCCAGGGCGATGGCGTAGGTCGATCCAGATCCGGGTTCACCGCCCAACAGCAGGGAAACGGCCACCCCGAAAGCGGCCACCTGGGCCAGGGCGATGTCCACGAAGATCACGCCCCGTTTGACCACGTGGAACCCGAGATGGGAGTGCATGGCCACCAGCACGATGGCCATCACCACCGGCAGGACCATCATTTCCAGAAATCCACTCATGAGTTACTCCTTGACGGGCTGGGCCGCGGCTTCGGCCACGCGTGTGCACAGGCGATCGATAAAGGCAAAGTAGTCGTCGGTTCCGTCCTGGGCCCCGCTGTAACCCGGCAGAACGGCCAGAGGGGCCCCGATGCGGTCGGCGACTTCCCGAGCCACTTCCAGGTGATCCCACTGGGCGGCGATCACGATCACTCCGTCGAGATCATTTCCCCTGTCGATGATGCTCTTGACGTGCCGCGGCGAGGGAGCGATACCCGGTCGATTCTCGATCTCTCCGACGACGTTCAGGCCTTGCCATTGGGTGAAATAATTCCAGTGCTGATGATAGATGATGAAGAATTTCGACCTTGCTTCGGCCAACTGGTCATGCCAGTCGGGCAGGCGGGCGGTCATTTTCCGGGCAAAGTCTTCGGCTCTTGCCGTGTAGTCGGCCTCGTGTTGCGGGTCCAATTCCCCCATGCGGCGGGCCATGACCCGGGCCACGAGGACGGCATTCTCCGGGTTCAAGGTGTAATGGGGATTGCCCAGAGCGTGGATGTCACCCATCGATCGATCCACGTTTCCATCGGGAACATCAAGGACATGCTCCAGGGCGTTGGAGCAGTCCATGTCACCCTGGCCACCCGGTTTGATGCGGGGATTGCGGGCCTTGTCCAGCAAAAGGGAAAGCCAGCCGATTTCCAGTTCCAGTCCGTTGTAACAGAGAAGGTCGGCCTTGGCCAACTTGCGGCTCAGGGAGGGCTTGGCGGGGAGGTAGTGTGGATCGCGAGGGCCGGGACACAAGGTCGATACCTCGACATCGTCTCCCCCGACGGCTTCGGCGATACGGGCCAGATCCGAGATGGTGGTCACGACTTTCAGTTCGGCCATGGATTGGCCTGCTGTTGCGAGCACCAGCATGGCGGCAACAAGTACGGTTTTGATGAAATTCATGGTCTCCTCCTAGTACAGATGGGCGGGGTGGGACCCGATGGTGAAATTCCATTGCAAGGAATAGCGCAGGTCGTCGCCGGACGATTCGTGGCCTTTCTGGTAGCTGATCTCGGCCCGGATGGCGCTGAATTCGCTGGGCACGAAGGCCACGTTGATCTTGCCTTCGTTCCAGCCCCGCAGGGTTTCGATTCCGCCGTCGTAGACGCTCTTGTCACGGGTGAGCCCTCCGCCCAGACCCATCCACCAGGACCGTCCGAAGCGGTACTGGAAGTGGGAGTAGAGTCCGAAGGGATTGCCGGTGGCGTTGCGGTCGGGTTCCGGAATAACGATCTCGTTGGTCCAGGCCACCGCCGGCCCCTGGGACAGGGAACCGGAGGACCACTTGTAGGTCAGGTCGGCGCCGAAGATGTTTCTTTTGTGGTTGCCGGTCAGTTGGCTGTCGGCCTCCGGCCCGCTGCAAAAGGAGCCGCCCAGTTCCAAGGTCCCGTCGAGGGAAAGCTCCAACATGTTGCTCAGCCGGGCACCGAAAGCCAGATCACGATCATTGCTGTCGAACACGCCTGCCTGGCCATCCACCCCGTAGACCACCAGCTCGCTGTACCAGGGCAAAGGCAGGGTCGCATCCACGGACACGCCCACGTCGATCATGCCGGGGAGAAACTCTTCAATGGCCAGGGGAGCGTCGATGAAGGGGAATTGGTGGGGATGCAGCATGGCGTGCTTACCGAAGGGCAGGAAGAACTTGCCGAGGGTAAGTCCCAGTCCCGCGGGCATGCTGCGGTTCCGCAGGGAAGCGGTTTCGATCATGGTGTCATAGGTGTCGCTGCCCTCCGGCTGGGCCCAGACCACGATCAGATCGGCGGTCCAGAAAGGGTCGACCACCGAGGTCATCTGGATTTCCGCTTCCTGAAGGAAGATGCCGTTGGATGCGGGGGACGGGTCGTCTCTCGAGACTCGTCCGAGGAAAAGCCCATTGGCGCTGATGGCCGGATTCATGAGGCGGGAAACCCCGGTGGCGGTGCTTGACGTCTGGGCGGCCGCGGTACCGACAAGCAGCATGACGGTGACCAAGACCGCCGAAGGCAGTAGTCTCTGATTGTTGGACATATCCGAATCTCCTGGTTCAATGGAACAGACGGCAGGGCCTGCGGCCCTACCCTGTTGACAAGACGAAGATCAAGTCAACTGAACGCAGGAGGAGCCCGGGTTTCCGGCAGGAGGCGAGGTTGGGAAGAGGGAACGTTTTCCTGGAGAAGCTGGAGAATCGCCACCAGCGGCTGGCGCAAAATGGGCGGCTTGAAGGTCGGTTCGGCCTCGGTCACACAGTGGAACTTGGCCTCGTGGTCCAATTCCGAGGTGAAGGTGCCGGGGCACCCGTTGAAGTGGAGGAAATGATCGACGAAGTGGGCATATTCCCGCAGGGACATGCTGCTGATCAGGAACACAGCCACGGTGAACATGGTCACCGAGGTCACTTGGGGGTGGAATGCCTGAATTCTCTTCATGGGAGCAAAATAATCTAAACATCTGAAATAACCATGAAGAATTTGCCGCCGCGGGCGTCTTCAACAGTGAGCATCGGATGAACACCGGCCGACGCGGCGAAGGAAGACGGAGAAATCGATGACCCTGCCCACGACCACAGACCAGGCCTTCACCAAGCTGGTCGACCGGTATCTGGAAAGGGTCTATCGCTATCTGCGGAATCTTACCCGCAACGAAGATGCGGCCCGGGAACTGGCTCACGAGACTTTTCTCCGCCTGCGGGGCCGGCTCGACGCAGGCAAGTCGCCATCTGAAGCCTATGTGTTCACCACGGCGCGTAACGCGGCTCTCTCGAACTGGCGGCGGAATCAGAGCGAGAGCCGCAAACTCGAAAACGCCGCCACCGAGAGCGACAAGGCGGGCGGTATCTGGCGCTCGGACGACGCTGCGAACTCCCCCACCCAGGAAGTGGAGCGTCGGGAGCTGCGTCTGGGCCTGGAAGCCGCTCTGGCGAACCTGCCCGAGGATCAGCGTTCGGTCTTCCTGCTGTCGGAGGTCGAAGGGCTGAAGTACGAGAAGATCGCCGAGATCATGGACATACCCGCCGGCACCGTGGCGTCCCGCAAGCACAACGCCGCCTGCGCCCTGCGGGCAGAACTGGAAAGGATGGGTCATGCGTTGCCCTGAATTCCGCGAAGTCATGCGCTCGTTCATCGACAGCGAGGTCGACGGCAAGACGCGCCGGGCAGTGGTCCGCCACCTGGCCGAATGTACCGACTGCGCCAAGCTGATCGAGGACAACCGCTTTTGGGACGAGACGATTCTGGACTACCTGGACCACGAGCTTCCGGCCGGGCTGCGGGAGAACATCCTGGGCGACCGGCATGATCTCGATTGGCGGCAACAGTTGCGCATCGTCTGGTGGGCCATCCGGCGGGATCTGTCCCGGCCCAAGGGGATGCTCCAGGCGGCGGCGGTGGCCGTGGTGCTGATCCTGGCCGTGAACTACCTGCCGTTTTTCCGGTCGGCCGACAAACCCACCGGCGAAAATGAAGCGTTCCGCCACTCCGGTCCCATCGTGCAGGTGGGCCGGGAAGTGGATTGGAAACCCGGAGAAACCGTACCGACCGCCCGGCTTTCCCTGTCCGGGCGTCTGATATAAGGAGGCGAAGCCATGTTTTCCCGCACTCTGATTTTTAGCCTGGCCCTGGTGCTGATTCTGGCCACAGGTGCACTGATCCTGGCGCCGAACCAGGTCGCCGCCGCCGAGCCGGTCGAGGTGCAGCTCAAGGGGCACAATGAACCGCTGACCGGCTTTCTACGCCAGATCAGCGACTCACGGTTCCTGCTGCAGGGCGATGAGGTCTACCATGAATTTCCGGGCGACCAGATCGTCACCGTCAACGGCAAGGACGAAATTCCCGGGTCGGTCCTGGGCAGCGGACGCCTGATCTTCTCCAGCTTCTACGAGAAGATCCTGCCGGACGGCGACGTGGAAGTCTATTCCCACAACGAGATCACCCATGGCGGCTCGAGGATCCTGACCGGTACGGATTGGGGCGCCGCGGCCTGGGAAGAGGAGCAGATCCGTTCCATGGAGGTCTACGACAGCTTCAGCAACAAGCTGCCGGTGACCATCGTCCCACGCGACGACGGGACTTTTGGTGTCGAGGTGGATTTCGTGGTGCCGGTGGCTCCGCGTGAATCCCTGGGACTGACCTTGAAGACCATCCGCAAGGGCGGAGCTCGTCTGGAGGGCGATACCTGGAAGTACACCTTCAACGTCCAGTTCAACGAGGATCGGTACCTGACACGCAAGATCGAGCTGCCGGCCGGGGCCGAGATTCAGGAGGCCTATTCCGGCTGCCAGGGCGTCGATCTGGAGGGGCGGACGATCCTGCTGTCGCAACGTTACTATCCGGCCGCGACCGCCGATCCGCTGACGATTACCTACAAACTGCGGTGATTCCGTGGGTTGTGGGTCTGAAATTGTGTCTGGATCGATTTGACAGGGCCCCGCACTTCCGGGGCCCTTCACTTTTGAGAGACTGACCATGAATCATGGGTGGAAAATTTTGCAAGGACAGTCAAAATTTTGAATTTGGACCGGCGATTATCCCGATTCGAGATATCTTGTCGGGGGGATATCCTTCAGCAATTCTGCTACATGTCCGTACATCACGACGTGATATTGCCAATATTCTGTCTAAACAATACACGAACCGCCCAACAACGCCTTCGATTGGCGTCGGGGAAACGGCGCCTGTTTTAATAGTCCATGGGGCCGGATTCGAATACCACAGGGAATGACCGGTCCGAAATTGGAGGGTAGTTCCATGTCTGGTAGGCACCCGAATCCATTGGTTCCCATTTCATTCCTCACCCTTGTCCTCATCCTTTTCACCCCCGCGGTTTCCCTGGCCCAGGTCTGCCACGACAATCTCTGGCCTGACGGCGAGTTCTGTGGCCACGATGCCCTTGCGGTCACCGGCGAGGTGGACATGAATCACGATTGCACCGTCGATTTCCTCGATAACATACTGATCAATTCCCAGATGCTGATGACAGGACCAAACCTGAGCGGTGATCTCAACAATGACCAAGTAGTCAACGCACTTGATTTACAGATTTTCTACTCGTCATATGGCCTCGGCAATCCGGTAGTTCCCTGCAATCCGTCACCCGCAACCCCGGACTATTGCGATGCAAATCTTTCCCTGTCACTGGATCCGAACATCATCGTTTCCCGGGGTAGATTTGAGAGTTTTGTTTACATATCCGTTTATTTGGTGGCATCCGGTTGGTCCGACGCCGGAGCTATCGAATATGCCATGACGGC
>CBDURF010000157.1:0-8030 GCA_965369705.1 uncultured bacterium | reverse complement strand
TCATTCTGATGGGCCTGCGGATTACCGGGATTCTTCTTCAGCGGACCTGTTTCCGGCAGCCATGCTCACCTTCAGAACGATACCTTCGAGCAGTAAAGACCCTCAGAAAAGACCTTCAGCTAGCGGTACAGGCTCTTGATCGTGCCCCACTCCACATTTGCCGTGGGAAGACCGCAACATAATGAGGTGAAGGCAGGAACACCCGCCAGAGCCTCCAGGGAACTTCCGTCAGCCAGGATAATGTAGGGGTTGTTCCCCGGCTGTGACGAATCCCGGGCCTTCTCCAGATAGAAGACGGAATCCAGCGCCTCGAAGCCCAGGTACAAGTACTCGATGCGCAACAAGGGCGTAGCCTGGGTGGTGGCCAGGGGTGTACTGCAGGCTATGTACAGATTGTCCAGTTCCGGCGGGATGACCCAGATGATTCCGCAGGGCGGATACAACCCCAACTGCAAAAATTCCCCCGTGGTATGGTACCCGGCTTCGAAGCCCAGGATGGAAGTCACGGAGGGGTTGGTGTAGACGATCCAGACGGAAAAGGGGACGGCAATCAACAGGTCGTCCCTACAGTGCTGAACGCCGAAATCATCGAAATAGACCCCCAGCACGTCGGGCCGGGGATCGACCACGGCGAAGGCGGCCTGCCCGAATACAACCAGGATAAAGGCCATCATTAACCATCGAACCATATCCTACCCCCTTGTCGGTGTTCCCGGTAATTTATGACAGGGACATTTCACATCATACCCGATTTGCCTGCTGACGGCAAAAATCAGGGCGGCCCGCAAGGACCGCCCTGGTGCTGGGCGAGAATGAAACGGATGATCTATTGAACGAGGTTTACCGCCTCGTCGTCGCACAGCGTCGTCCAGCGTCCGACGAAGAATCCGCCGGGGTAATCCTCCACGGAGTGGGCCTGGCCGCCGAGCAGACCTTCCACGTTTCCGCTACGGCTGACCCATTTACCCAGGAATTCGGCCAGATCGTGTTCCTCGTCCGCGGGATTCCAGCCGCCCCGGATCAGACCCATGAAGCGGCCGCGCCGGTCGATGTACTTGCCGATGAAGACCCGGTCGCCCTCCGCGGTCACGCCGTAACCGCCGCGCAGGAAGCCGTGCACGCGGCCGGTCAGAGTGGTCCACACGCCGGCGTAGGTGCCATAGAGCTCGCCCGGACGATCCGCAGCCGTGGTGTCAGGCCGGTCGGCCGGAACGTGGCGGTAGCGGCCGGAGAGAAAGCCCTTGGGGCAGAGTTCGATATCGCTCAGCGAAAATCCCGTCATCTGGAACCGGTTGCCCTGGTCGTCGATCTCGAAGACCTCGTCCATCCGCGCCAGCTGCGCCACCTCGAAATCCCCGCTGAACCCGGGGGTGTTGATGTGCAGCATGTTGGGTTCGGTGTTGACCAGGTCGGCGTCTTCGGGCCGTTCGATGATCTGGATCACCAGACCGTCGAAATGACAGGTGGTGTGGGAAACGAAAGCCACCGTCTTGTGGTCGAGACGGGGGAAGATGACATGGTCAAAGGGCCGTTCGAACCGGATCAGCCGCTTGACGACGACCAGACCGCGGTCCGTGTGCAGTTCACCGGTCCACTCGGTCAAATCGCAGGGCGGTTCGACCCGCAGCGTGTCGTCCGGGCCCCGCAGCATGCCCCAGCGCAGCCGCAGATAGGTAAATTTCGGACGCTCCCGCAGATCTCCGTCCGAAGGTTGGCGGCCCATCTCCTCCAGTGCGAGCACCATCGGGTCCATCGCCAGGGGATCTTCCACCACATCCTGTTCCTCGGCCAGCATCAGCGCCTTAAGGGCTTCGTCCCCGAAGGCCTCTTCCTCGTCGGTGGACGTCAGGCCGCCGTAGGTCTGGCTGAGATCCATCTGTTCGTAGTCGTCGGAACCCGTCAGGGAAGCGGCCGTCAGGTTGGTTTCATCGCTACTGCAGCCGGCCAGCAGGCCCAGCATCAGCAGCGTCATTGCGGTCAGGATCGTGGTCAGGATCGCGGACCGGAATGGGGTCCGGATTCTCAAATGCCTATTCATCGTGGCCCCTCCTTCGGGATGATTCTCGTTGCCCCTGTGATCACATCGATCGGGGCTTGATATGCAGGGGCGATGCCAAACCACCATTGTCATTATAACATATTGGGAAATAATGTTTTAATAAAAATGGAGAGAACCGGATCCGGCGGGCATAGACCAAAAGTGTACGTAACGGGACAGTTCCTCGGCGGGACCGTACACTGAAGGACGCTCCGCGGGGCGGGGTCACGACCCCGAACGCCTGACCTTCAGCTTCAGGGCCATCAGTTCCGCGTGCCGAACGCCGAGCAGCGTGCCCATCTTGTGCATGAGGACGTCTTCGTGGGCTTCCAGCACCCCGTCGCTGTAGACCACCTGCCAGAGCAGTTCCAGCACCGCCAGCTTGCGGGCGTGGGTAAAATTTGCGTTGATCAGCCGCGCGAACTGGTAGAGATCCCCGCTCTGTCGCCGTTCTTCGTCAGCCACGTGGAGCAGTTCCGAAGTCTGGCCGGCATCCAGGCCGAACCGGACACCCATCATCCCGGCGATGGCCTCCTTCTCCTCCTCGGTGAAGTCGTTGTCGGCGTGCGCGACCTCCAGCAACAGGGCGCAGGTGGCTACCTGCAGATGGTTCAGGTCGTCGTTCCGACTTTCGGCCGGAGCCATGGTGTCCTGAAAGAAGCGGCTGAGGGATTCGAACATGTCGGTCTCCAGGTTGGTCGTGTCGGTTCACAGGGGAATACGGGTCCAGGTTGGACCCGGCAGGGTGAGCACTTCATAGGGGATGGTTCCCAGCAGGTCGGCCAGCATCTCGGGCGTGATGATTTCCTTGCCCTGGCGTCCCAGCAGCACGGCCGGATCGCCGGCCTCCGCATCGGGGATGTGGGTCACGTCCGCCATGCAAAGGTTCATGCAGATGCGTCCGACCAGGGGCGCCCGCCGGCCGCGGATCAGGACGTGTCCCCGGCCTGAGAGAGCGCGGGGCCAACCATCGGAATAGCCCACCGGCAGCACGGCGATGCGGCTTTCGGTCATGGCCTTCCAAGACCGACCGTACCCCACCGTCTCTCCCGCCGGAACCCGACGCACCTGGGATACCGCCACCCGCCAGGTCAACGCCGGACTCAGGGTGACTTCTTCCCGCCCGCGCTGTCGCACGGAAACCAACGTCTCCTTCGACGGCCACACCCCGTAGGCGCTGATGCCCACCCGGGCGATGTCGCGGTGGCTGCGGTCCCACAGCAAGGCGGCCGCGCTGCAGCTCATGTGCAGGGCCAGCCCGTCGAAACCCGCGGCGGCCAGGCTATCCCGGTATCCGTTGAACCGGGCCATCTGGTCCTCGGCGAAGGCGTGGTCGGTAGTGTCCTCGATGTCGGCGAAGTGGCCGGAAAGACCGACCACCTCAATGGCCGGAGCGGCCCGCAAAAGTTCAACAGCTTCGTCGATTTCCGCCTCGACCAGTCCCTGCCGGTTCACCCCTGTTTCCACCTTGAGATGCACCCGCAAAGGTCCGCCGCTGTCCGCTGCCGCCCGGCAGGCGGACAGGGAAGCCACGGTGATTTCCACGCCGAACCCCGTGGCGATTTCGGCCTCTGCCCTGCTGACCGGACCCAGGACCAGGATGGGCGCGGTCACGCCACCATCCCGCAAACAGGTGGCCTCGGACACGGAATGAACGCCGAGCAGGTCGGCGCCGCCGGCCAGGAAGACCTCGGAAGCAACAAGAAGACCGTGGCCATAGGCATTCGCCTTGACCACGGCCATCAGTCGCGTGGACGGCCCCACCAGGCGGCGGAAGACCGTGATGTTCCGGGAAAGAGCCGACCGGTCGACCTCGATGGTCAACCAGGCCCCGGGGGTCTCAGACACCTCGAGCTTCGGCGGCTTTTTTATTCTTGCGCCTGTTGCAGGACTCCTTGTCCTTGCAGACGCCGTAGAGCTCCAGCCGATGGCGATAGATCTGAAAGTTGTTTTCCTCGGCCAGCTTTTCCTGCAGGGCCTCCAGCCGGGGATTGAAGAACTCGAAGATTTCGCCGCAATCGAGACAGATCATGTGGTCGTGGTGTTCCACATCCGAGTGGCCCTCATAGCGGGCCAGGCCGTCACCGAAGCGACGCTCCTCGACCAGATTGCTTTCCACCAACAGGTGGAGCGTCCGGTAGACCGTCGCGTATCCAATCCGGGAATTGACCTTCTTGACCTCGTTCAGCAGCTCCTCCACCGAGATGTGTCCGCGCAACCGGAAAAAGACGGAGATGATGGTATTGCGCTGGCGTGTCGTCTTGAGTCCTTTGCGTTGGATGAACTCCGCGAACGCGGCTTCCTTTTCTTTGACAAAGTTCTCATCGACTTCCTTGGATCGTTTAGCGGACGTCATGGCGGACCTCTTGAATTTGAAGGGTTCCTTGAAGTTGCGAAATTGATTTCTGTTTTCGTATTTCAGAATAAGTCCACTTCAATCCGGTGTCAAGAATCCCGATCAATCGAATCTCAATTCCACCGCAACCCTTTCCTGCGGAAGAACATACCAAAACGTCCTTTCGTCGTTCAACAGAAGGACATCCTTACCGCGGAAAAGGAAGGATTCGGTATCCACGGTGGCGCTCCAATCGAGTCGGGAGCCGGACAACCGGTACAGGCGGCCGGTTCCGCTGTCGGTCACCCATATGTTGCGGCCGTCCCAGGCCACGCCGAAAGGTGAAAACCCGGGCGTGACGGCCGAGCGTGTGATCTCTCCCGCCTCGGGATCGAAGCGGTCGACCCGGCCCGAGTCGCGGTCGGTGATCCAGACGTAGCGACCGTCGAAGCACATGGCGCTGGGACGATGACCGGGCGCGTCGAAGACTTCTTCGACCTGCAGGGTGTCGACTCGGATCTGATACAGGATGGAGCTGCCGTCGTCGGCGTCACCGCAACTGTAGAGAAACTCCCCATCCCAGGCCAGGGCCCGGTCCAGCACTCCGCTGAAGTCCTCCATCCCCAGGATGACGCCCTGGGTGTCACGAAAAACCATGCGGACTTCGCGGTCCCCCGATTCACTTACGGAATCCGGAATATCCTCAAGCACGACCAGGGTGTCCGGTCCCATCCAGGTGATTCCGGCGATCCGACCATAATCACCCAGGGCCATGGTATCGAGAGTGGTGAAGGACAGGGTCAGTTCCGGCGCCTCTTTGTCCGCGGCCAGAGCCGTTCCTGCCGGGGCAACGGCTCCCGCGCAACAAAAACCGATCAGCAGAACCGGCAGGGTCACGGAGTTCGAAATTCTCGTCATCAGGTCCATCCCTTCGCCACTGCTTGTGCCAATCATCCGGACCCGGCGTCCCGCCGTTGACGGTTCAGGCTCTCGCCCCTGTCCAGAAGTTCGATGATCCGCGTCCACTCCAGGGGTTTGGTCGCGGTCATGTCCACGATATCGGGATCGACGGAGGCCAGCAGTTCTTCCTGTCCCCAACCGGTGACCAGGATAACAGCCAGGCACGGATCCTGTTCCCTCAGGCTGGCCGCCAACTCCAGGCCCGACCGGCCCGGCAGCGACTGGTCCACCAGAGCCAGACCGAATTCGCCAGGCACGAATCTTTCCAGCGCCGATTTCGCATCCCGGACGGCCGTTACCCGACAGTCCAGTTCGGTCAGGACATCGCTGAGCATGTCCCGCACGGCTGGTTCGTCGTCCACCACCAGAACCGGAAAGGAAGCCGGCCGGGATTCCTGTCCGGCGTCCCGGGAAAGCTCGGTTCCTGCCTCCGCGGAGGCAGGCTCGATCCGGGGCAGGTCCAGCAGGAATTGCGCGCCGGACCCCTGGTCCGGACCGAGGTCCAACCGGCCGTCGAAACATTTCAACAACTGGCGGCTGCCCGCCAGGCCGATCCCCCGGAATTCCCCGCCGCTTGAGGTGAAACCGGGTTCGAAAATACGACGGGCCGTCTCTTTGTCCAGACCGGGTCCGTCGTCCGCCACGGTCAGGACCACCCGCCCCTGATCCCCCGCGACCTCGATCCGAATGCGCCCCCCGTCCGGCAGGACCTCGAGTGCATTGACCAGCAGGTTGCTCAGCACCTCCCGGACGACCTGGCCCGGCACGGAGGTAAATAGACCCGCCGGGACAGCCAGGTCGAGAACCCAGGACCGCTCCGCGGGATCATCTTCGGACCCGGTCCATCTCCCCGTCCCCTCGGGACGGATCAGCAGCGAGACGGCCCGGACGGCTTCCCTCAGGTTGACCGCCGCCTGTTCCCCCTGTCCCTGCCGCGGAGGAAGACCCCTCTGCAATCTCTTCAGCATGGCGGCCGCGTCGCCGGTGGCCAGGATGATGGCCGCGAGGTCCTCCCGGGAGGAACCCGGCCCCTCACGCTGAAGCAGGAGTTCGGCTCGGCCCAGGATCACAGCGAGCATCTGGTTGACGTCGTGCACCACCCCCGCCTGTCGCAGGGAAGCGCCCCCGACTGTTTCCTCGGGATATTGGTCGGCCGGATTCCGGTCCTTGTCGCCGGGTTGGTCGGACATGATTTCTTCCCCGGATAGGTCCCCTGACAGAACTTGCCCGGGGATCATACACACCAGGACCGGTCGCGCAACTGTTCAGACGGTGAAGGATGGATCAGGGGCAGGGGAGAACCCGGACGCAACGCGGCAAACCGATTGTGAGCTGCACGCCCTGGGTTTCGGCGGCAATGCGGGGTCTGACCCCCAGAACCTGGAGCAGGTGCGGAGAGATCATCATCCGGACCAGATGATCCAGCTCGGCCCGGTTCCCGCCGGCAAGGTCGTTTCCGGCCTCCGTCCCGCCGGTGCGGGACACACGGGAAACGGTCGCATCCTTCCGGTCCTCCACGACCATTGCCACAAGCCGGCCATCCCCGCTGCCGGGATCGAGTTCCAACCGGAAGACCGGACGGCTTCCGGGGCAGGCGTAGGCCAGGACTCGTTCCATCTGTCCCACCAGGATTCCAAGCAGCCGGGGGTCGGTGATGACCTCGCAGGATTCATTTTCGTCATTCAGATGGACGTCCAGGTCATCCGGGATCGCTTCCGCCAGGGAGACCAGACTTACCGGGCCCAGTTCAGCGACCGGGGGCACTTCGGCCAGTGACATAAGCTCCTGGCTCCATTCCACCGTCTCGGCCAGGCGGATCAGGTTGCGCAGAGCGATCTTGAGCATCCTGGCGGAGCCGGGTCCATGGCCATCCTCGGTCTCCATGACCGTCAGGGCGGTCTTGATCGCCGTCAGGGGACTGCGCAGTTCGTGACCCAGGAAATTCCGGAACTGATCCAGGTCATGACGGGATTGGGGATCACCCCGTAACACCCGGGCCCGCTCCAGGCAGGACTGCAACGCAACTTTCAGGCGGGAGCCTCCCGGACCGGGATCCGGGATGGTGATCCATGGTGTTGCCGCCACCGGCCCGGCGCCGATGACCAGAAGGGGGGCCGCCGCGGCGGCGGCCACCCCTTCCGCTTCAGCACCATCGGGCATGGCGCCTGAAAGGAAATCCGCGGGGTCGGCTGCTCCGCACATGTATACGACGGCATCGCAGTTCTCCACGGTCGTCTGGCCTCCGGCTCGGGCACTCGCCGGCAAACGACCCACCGTCACGCCCCACTGCCGGAACAGGGAACGCAGGGCGGGGCTCCGCCGAATATCACCGTTGAAGAGAACGTGGACCAAGACCAATCTCCCTGATCTTCATCCCGGTGGACCGGGACCGGATTCCGGGTGTCACAACCTGCTTGACGGCCGGGACCGCAAGGCACGTGCCGGGTCTCAATCCGTTGTGAAACGGTCAATTAGGAGGGAGCAACAGGGGAGCTACAGGATCTTTCCACCCTACCGGGAAACCGAGAGAAACGATGGGGAACAGGGGGCATGATCAGGACAGGAAAAGAAGGACCGGGGCGGTTTCGTGCGTTCCTGGAATGAAGAAGGAGCCGGCAGGGCAAAACGCAACTCCGCCGGGAATTGCTGGATGATTGCTGGATGGATTGGGAACCGGAATCAGGGGTCTGTCGCTAC
>CBDURF010000156.1:0-8081 GCA_965369705.1 uncultured bacterium | reverse complement strand
CTTTTTTCCCTCCACTGTTGATGATCCTGATCATCACCCTGGTCCTGGTCACGGGCTTCGCCGGCAAATCCATGCGGGATTTTTTCATGGACCGCACAGCCAACGAACTCGAGAACCTCGCCCTGGTCGGCGGTCCCCGGTTCCTGCCCCTGGTCGAGGCCGGGGATGAACCGGCCATCCAGGCCCTCTGTCGAGAGTTGGGGAAGGTCGGCCACGTCCGCCTGACCGTGATCCTGACCGACGGCAAAGTCGTCGGGGATTCGGAAGAGAAACCGGCCGCCATGGACAACCACCGCGACCGGCCCGAAATCGCCGCCGCCCTCGCCGGCCGGGTCGGCTCCAGCATCCGCTTCAGTTCCACCCTCGACCACTCCCGGATGTATGTGGCCGTTCCCGTTTTTTCCGGCGACAAAACGGACACGCCTGTCTTCGTATTGAGGAATTCGGTTTCCCTGGCTTCCCTGGCAACCCTCATGCGCGGCGTGTACTGGAAGATCGCCCTCGCGGGACTCGTGCTGACCCTGCTGGCCGGCGTCACCAGTTTCCTGCTGTCGCGATCAATCAGCCGTGCCCTGGGACGCCTGCAGAAGGGAGCCGAGGCCGTCGCCGGCGGTGACCTGGACCAGCAGCTCCACGTGGCGGACACCACCGAAATCGCCGCCGTCGCCGAAGCCATGAACCACATGGCACGCCAGCTGGGCGACCGCTTCGGAACCATCGAAAGTCAGCGGAATGAGCTGGAAGCGGTCCTGTCCAGCATGGTCGAGGGCGTTCTCGCCGTGGACACCAACGAAAACGTGATCAGCCTGAACCAGGCCGGCGCCAGGCTCCTGGACCAGGACCAACACCAATCCCTCGGTCGGAGCATTCAGGAAGTCGGACGCAATCCCGACCTGACCTTCATGGCCCAGGAAGCCCTGGCCGGGGCCGGTCCCATCGAGCGCGACGTCAGGCTCGGCCCCGCCGGCGACCGCTGGGTTCAGGTCCATGCCACCGGACTGGTCGAGACAGGGGAACTTCCCATCGGCGCCCTGCTGGTGATGAACGACATCACCGGAATCCACCGCCTGGAAAACATGCGCCGGGACTTCGTGGCCAACGTGTCCCATGAATTGAAGACGCCCATCACCTCCATCAAGGGTTACGTGGAGACCCTGATCGAGGCGCCGCCCGCCGATTCCGAGGGCGTTGACCGTTTCCTGGCCATCATCAACCGGCAAGCCGACCGTCTGGACTCCATCATCACCGATCTGCTGTCCCTGTCCCGACTCGAAAAGGGCACGGAAACCGGCGGGATCGAACTCCACCGCTTGCCCCTGCGCCCGGTTCTCGAAAGAGTGGTCCGTGATCTGATCTCGCGGAACCCAAGCGCCCAACAGAACGTGACGCTGACCTGCGACAGCAAACTGCGCGTCGACATCAACCCGCCCCTGGTCGAGCAGGCCGTTTCCAATCTTCTGGAAAATGCCTTGAAATACAGCCCCGCCGGTTCTCCGGTGACCCTTTCCTGCGACAAGGACGAGGATGGGGTATACATCAAGGTCAGTGACACCGGGCCGGGAATCGCCTCCGAACACCTGCCCAGATTGTTCGAAAGATTCTATCGTGTAGACAAGGCGCGCAGCCGCCAGATGGGCGGGACCGGTCTGGGCCTGGCCATCGTAAAGCACATTTCCCAGGCCCATCAAGGCAGTGTCACGGTCACCAGTGAACTCGGCGCCGGCAGCACTTTCACCATCATCCTGCCTCGGGAGGCCCGGCATGAAGATCCATTTGCAGATTGAACTGGACAAGCTGAAAAAGCAGCTGTTTCACCTGAGTTCCCTGGTCGAGGAAAGCCTCACGATGGCGATCCGGGCGGTGAAGGAGGATGATTCGGAGCTGGCCCGGTCCGTCCGGAAAAGGGATGGCCATATCGACGCGCTCGAGGTCGAAGTCGAGGAGGAATGCCTGAAGATCCTGGCCCTCCACCAGCCGGTGGCTATCGATCTCCGGTTCCTGATCGCCGCCCTGAAAATGAACAATGACCTGGAGCGGATCGGTGACCTGGCCGTGAACATCGCCGGTATCCAGCCCCGCCTGAAAAGCGACCATGGCCCCCCGATTTTCGGCGACCGCCTGCAGGCCCTGGGGAAAAAGGCCCAGCGCATGCTGCGCAAGAGCCTGGAATCCCTGATGAACATGGACACCGCCGGGGCCAGGGACGTCCTGGTGGCCGACGACGAGGTGGACCGCGATTACAAGACCTTCATCGGTATCCTGCAGAAGGAACTGTCCACCGATCCCTCCCGCTCCGAAACGGTGTTTGCCTTTCTCCTGGCGGCCAAGAGCATCGAAAGGGTCGCGGACCTGGCCACCAACATCGCCGAGGACACCATCTACACGGTCGAGGGTGAGATCGTTCGTCACGGACGGGGTTGAAAGGGATAGGAAATTCCCCCGCATATCTCGCCCTCCGTGCGACCGCCTGGATGGCTGATATTGCCATGGATAAATTACCACTGTCAATCCTGCCGCCCGATTCCGGGTTCAAACGGGATAAGGCCCTGGAGGTCAAGGTCCAGATCATGTTGCGGCAAAGCCTGGAATCCCTCATGAACCTGGACCCCGCCGGAGCCAGGGAAGTCCTGATCGACGACGACGAGGTGGATCTGGATTACAAGAACTTCATCGGTATCCTGAAGAAGGAACTCACGGCGGATCCCTCCCACTCCGAAACGGTGTTCGCCTGCCTCCTGGCGGCCAAGAGCGTCGAAAGGGTCGCCGACCTGGCGACCAACATAGCCGAAGACACCATCTTTACGGTCGAGGGTGGGATCGTTCCCCACGGCCAGAACTAGCGGGCCGTTAGCGTTTGAATACCATTTCGCCGGCATCAGTTCGGACGCGCCGTTTTCATCCAGCAGCCATTTGATTCGGTGTGCGTTCACGAACGGGGACATAAAGCAGATAAGAAACGGGAACATTTGATCAAAGGCAGATCACGGGCCAACTGACTGCTGGCGAAGCTCCGGTTCAGGCCCGACGTACCAGGCGCCTGGTGACAATCCCGATCAGCGGGTGAAAACCTTCTCGCCGGCCCGCAGTTCGGGCACGCCGTTTTCATCCAGCAGCCACTTGATCCGGCGGACGCCCTCGCGAACATCCTCGATGGAACCGCAGTAGCTCAAGCGCAGGAATCCCTCCATGCCGAACTCGATCCCCGGAACAGTGACGACCTGGATCTTATCCAGCAGACGAGCTGCCATGCGCGTGGAATCCTCGTCGAAAGCCCGGAAATCAGCGAAACAGTAGAAAGTCCCTTCCGGCTTGTCGGCCTTGAGCCCGGGGATTTCCTCCAACAGGGTCATCAGCTCGTTGCGACTGATTTCCAGGGTCCGACGCAGTTCCTCCACCGTGCCCTGGGCGCCCTCGATGGCCGCCACGGCTGCTTTCTGGGAAAGGCTGCAGGGACCTCCGGACTGATGGGACTGGATGTTGGCCATGGCCTGGATCAGATCGCGTGGACCAACCGCCCACCCGATGCGGAAGCCGGTCATGGCGTATTGCTTGGACACGCCGTTGAGGACGATCACCTTCGAATCATCCACCGCGCGGTCGGTGCAATCATAGCAGTGAACCGCCTGGCGTCCGTCGAACACCAGCCGGTGGTAGATGTCGTCCATCATGACGTAGATATCCCGCTCTTCACAGTATTGCACAAGCCCGCGCAGCCAACCGCCGTCGTACACCTTGCCCGAGGGATTGTTGGGGCTGTTCAGGAGCACGACCCTGGTTCTGGGGGTGATGGCCGCGATCATCTCGGCCAGAGTCGGCTGGAAGGAGTGGTCGGCCGCGAGAACCGGAACCGGAATGCCGCCGGCCAGACGGGTCATGTCCGGATAACTGACCCAGTAGGGCACCGGGAACACCACTTTATCTCCGGGATCCACCAGCGCCAGCAGGGCCACCATGATGGCCTGCTTGGCCCCCGCCGAAGCCATGACGTTGGGGCGTTCCACTTTTCGACCGTAAAATTTTTCCGTGTAGGCGATGATGGCGTCGCGCATGGCCGGCGTGCCGGCGGCGGGCGTGTAGCGGATCTCTCCGGTCTTGAGCATCGCGATGCCCGCGTCGATGGCCGACACCGGAGCCAGGCTCTCGGGTTCACCACCACCCAGATGAATGACGGGGTCCCCCGCGGCGCGCATCCTGGCGGCCTGGGCATTGAGTTTGAGGGTCACCGAGGCCCCGATGGCGTCGGCCAGTTTGCTGAAAGGCATGGCTGCGTCCTTTGGCGGCGTTCTTCGGCAAGGGAGTCACGTTCCCCGCTATCCGCCGAATTTATACCGCCGTCCGGAGGGACGCCATGGGATTTTGTCCGTGGGGGAAAATTAATCCGATTTATGGCCCGGGGAATCGCTGATTCCGGGGCGGTGGACAGGTTCCTGGCTGCCGCTGTGCATGATGTCTCCCAGTGCAGCGCGTGACCTGTCGGCGACCCGGGCTCTGGAAACCGGCGCCCGTGTGGCCGGCATGATCGTCGCCTGGCTGACGACCTGATCGGTGCACAGGCCGGGAAGGACATTCAGGGCGACATCGTAACGGCAGGCCGGATTCCACAGACACCAGCCCTGCCCTCCCGCCTCCCGCGCGGCCTTCACCTGGGTCCGGATGTAGTCGCCGTCGAACCGGGTCACCCGGAAGGGAAATGCCTGCAGCCAGGGACGGATGTCCGCCTGGCCCGCCACCATGTCCCGGAACCGCCGTGTCCCCTCCCTGATGAAATATTCCGGATCGTCACCCGGCCTCTTGCGGCCCTCGAAACCCGGGCCGAAATGCGAGGGATAGATCATGGGGCAGATCACATCCACCAGCGAAGCGATGGTCGGCACATGCTGTCCCGTCAGGGCAAGATCTTCCATCTGGCCCCAGGCCATGATTCCGTACAGATCCGCGGAAATCTTCACGCCGTAGACGTCCAGGGTATCTCTGGCAGCGGACAGGAAGCCGGTGATGACGGCCCGGCGCCTCGTGGCGGTCGACTCGGTGTCGCCCTGCCAGTCCTCGGCCCAGCCGTTGGTGGGAAACCGCACATAATCGAACTGGATTTCATCGACCCCGGCCCGGGCCAATTCCCCCGCCAGGGCCAAATTGTACTGCACCACTTCCTCCCGGGCGGGATCGACCCAGACGCAGCCTCGTTCCGACCAGACCTCGCCGGTGGAATCCTGCAGGGCCAGATCCGGTCGCTGCATGCCCAGTTCACCATCGAGAAACAGGGCGATCCGGGCCACCACGTATATGCCGCGCTTGTCGAAACGGCCCATCATGTCCTCCAGGGAGGATATGACCGGTGTCGAACGGCCGGCGCCCCAGGAGGCCAGCGGGTGCCGGCTGTAGAAGGAAACGCCTCCATCGATATCCTTGGCGTCGAACACGACCGCGTTACCGCCCGCCTCGATGAAACGATCCACCCTGGCCAGCACTGACGAGACTCCACAGGCCGGGCCCGTCAGGTAGATGCCCCGCATTTCCGCTCCGTCATTCACCCGACGGGTCACCCGGTTGAAATCCGTTTCTTCGTGAACGGGAATCTGCAGGGTCTGGCCGATGCGCAGAAAATTGGATTCAAGGCCGTTGGCCCGACGGATCGCCGTCAGCAGGTCCGTCAGGGAATAATGATTGGTCAGGTGGCGGTGGCGCGAGCAGATCTTGAGCAGGGTGTCGCCCTGCTGCACCGTGTAGGTGAGGGGGGAAGTCGTTGATTCCGCGGCCAACGCCGCTCCGGTCCCGGGCAGGATACCCGGCGCGACCATCGGCAGGGCGGGCAGCGAAACCAGGATGACCATCAGCGTGGTGCGCATTGCAATTTGCACTGCAGAAACCGCCATTTATTGCTTAACTCACTGTATTTACTGTACTTTCTCCTTCTTTCGAACGGCATGCAAAGTGTGGGCCGTAATTCCTCATCAGGGAGCCGCCTTGAAAACCAAGGCCCAATGATATTTACAAGAAGTCATAAATTTGACAGAATATTCGGGTTCAGCGCGGTGTATGGTCGCGGAACTTCGGGGTTCCTCCCCCAGACCCGAAACAATGCGGACCGGTGGTTTCATGCAGATCTCGTATTCCAAACCCCTGGATCATGCCTGGCAGCGCATGACCACCCTTCTGTTCCACCCCTTCGATCTGGGCCGATGGTTCGTCCTGGGCTTCACGGCCTGGTTGGCCGAGCTTGCCGGCGGTTATTCGGGAGGTGCTTCCGGGAAAATCCGCATCTTCGAGGATTGGGACGATGTCTTTTTTCAGGACTGGTTCTCCGGGGCAACCGAACACGCGTGTGTCTTTTTCGATCATCCCTGGGCCTTCCTGCTGGCCGGGATGATCCTGATCGGGGGTCTGGTGGTGTGGCTGATTGTACTGTGGGTCAGCAGCCGAGGCCGCTTCATGTTCCTGGACAATCTGGTTCACGCCCGGACCGAGGTGATAGCCCCATGGTCCGCTTTCCGCAACCAGGGAGACAGCTTGTTCCTGTGGCAGGTGGTCTATTCCCTGATCGTGTTTTTGGTGATGGGCTCCCTGCTTGCCTTCGGCCTGCTCGTGTTCTTTCCCATCCTGGCCCTGGAACCGCCGCTTGCGACCACCCTGCCCATGGCGATCCTTGCCGGAACGGCGGGTTTCATCCTGATCGCCTTGCTGGTGTTCATCGAGTTCTTCCTGACCCAATTCGTGGTCCCGATCATGTACCGGCATAGGATATCCACCACCGAAGCCTGGAAACGGTTCCTCCCGGTGTTCCGGGAACATCCCGGCGGCTTCGTCCTGTTCGGTCTGCTCTATTTCGGCATCATGTTGGTCGGATGGATCCTGTTCATGGTCGGTGGGCTGCTGACCTGCTGCATCGGGCTGATCCTGATGGCCATTCCCTATATCGGCACGGTGATCACCCTGCCTCTGCACACATTCATCAGGTTCCTGAGCCTGGATTTCCTCGGGCAGTTCGGCGACGACTTCCGGCTGCTGGAGACGGTGCCCGATGAACCGGACCACCCCTATGGATCAAACGAGGTCCAGAGTGATGGGACAGTGGTCGGACCCCAGGACGTCGGCCAGGATTCCGGCCCCGGCCAGACGGGGCCGGAGAACCCCTGAGATCAGGAAATAATCGATACGCCAGCCGATGTTCCGCTCGCGGACACCTTTGCGGTTGCTCCACCAGGTATATTGCCCGCCACCGGTCTCGAATTCCCGAAAAGTGTCGATGAAGCCCGCGGCGAGAATCCGGTCGAAGCCCGCCCTTTCCTCGTCGGTGAAGCCCGCGTTGCCGCGGTTGGGGCCCGGGTTGGCCAGGTCGATTTCCCGGTGGGAGACATTGAGGTCGCCGCAGAAGACCACCGGTTTGGTCTTCTCCAGACGCCGCACGAATTTCAGGAATTCCACGTCCCACTGCTTTTCCCGGAAGTCCAGGCGGGTCAGCTCACGCTGCACGTTGGGGGTGTAGACCGTGACCAGGAAGAAATCGTCGAATTCGGCGGTGAGAACCCGGCCTTCGGTATCGAGTTCGGCCAAACCCAGGCCCGGGAAGACCGCCCGCGGAACCCGGCGCACCAGCAGGGCGGTTCCCGAGTAGCCCCTTTTCAGGGCGGGATTCCAGATCATGGTGTAGCCGGGCAGATCGAAATCCACCTGTTGCGGAAGCGCGCGGACTTCCTGCAGGCAGATCACATCGGCGTCACAGCCGGCGGCGAAATTCAGAAAACCCTTGCTGATGCAGGCCCGCAGGCCGTTCACGTTCCATGATATCAATCTCATCGGCGCTCCAGGGGTGGATGATTCCGGGATCGGTTACAGGTCACCCATTATCACCCCGCCGGAGCTTCAAATGCAACTCCTGCACCGAACAATACAGCACCGGCACCGTGAAGACCGTCAGCAGGACGACCACCATGCCGCCGAACGACGGGATCGCCATGGGGACCATGATGTCCGCGCCCCGGCCCGTGGAAGTCAGGATCGCCAGCAGAGCCAGCAGCGTGGTCGACACGGTCATCAGGGCGGGGCGGATCCGCCGACCCGCGGCCTCGATCGTCGCTGCGCGG
>CBDURF010000155.1:0-8214 GCA_965369705.1 uncultured bacterium | reverse complement strand
GTGGCCTTCTTCTTGGTCACCTTTTTCTTGGCTGCCTACTTCTTGGTCACCTTCTTCTTGGCGACCTTCTTCTTGGTGGCCTTCTTCTTGGTCACTTTTTTCTTGGTGGCCTTTTTCTTGGTCGCCTTCTTCTTGGCAGCCTTTTTCTTGGTGGCCTTCTTTTTGGTCGCGCCAGCGGCCATCAAGGCTTCTCTCTCCTCCATACCGGACCTCACTTGTTGAGAGTTCCTGCGTCCACCCGGACCCCGCACCCAGTGGGTTCCGAGCAAGACCTCCTGTCTCGGATGTTGCTATCACCTTCGACTGGCGTCAGGCTGCCAGCGGAAGTAAAGCCATTATTTCGACCCAGCCAAAAGTGTGTCAACAAAAAAAAGGAAACTGTCCGCAGACAGTTTCCAATTGTTTGGTGCCCGGAGCGGGATTCGAACCCGCACGGTTTGTGGCCACTACCCCCTCAAGATAGCGTGTCTACCAATTCCACCACCCGGGCACACACCGATCACGAACCAGAATTTAGTTGCCGCCGCCTTCACCGGCGGTGGCGTCGTCGGCTTCCCCACTGCTCTGACCAGCCGGGGTTTCGGCGGGTGACTGCGCGGGAACCTGTTCGGGAAACACCAGGGGATCCTCCTGGAGAGGGACGTTGATTTCACCTTCGCGAGCGGCCTCTCCCACGATACTGCTCCCCCTGCTGGGTCCACCACTGGTATCGATCATGAAAAGCATGAAGCTGGAAATGAAGAACGCGACAGCCAAATAGATGGTCAGCTTGTGCAGAAGGGTCGTCATTCCCCTGGATCCCAGCAACTGCTGGGGAGCTCCACCAGCGCCGCCGAACGCGCCGGCCAGACCGCCGCCCTTGCTGGACTGCAGCAGGACAACCAGCGTCATAACGATGCAGATCAAGATGTGGATGATAATCAGCAAAGAATACAGCATTCCCATTCGCTCCCGGGGCTGTCGTAGGTCACACAAGTACCGACGGTCCGGCGCGGGCCGGACCGGCCAGGGACGGAAAATTAACACCCCCCCTCCAGGTTGTCAAACCGCTTGGCACATAACCCGGAATGTTCAACAAGCTCAGGCGTCGGTCAAAGCGGTGATTCCGGGCAATTCGCGGCCAGCCATGAACTCCAGCGAAGCGCCGCCGCCGGTCGAGACATGACTGATCCGGTCGGCAAGGCCCATTTGGTTGAGGGCCGCCACGCTGTCCCCGCCCCCGACGATGCTGCGCGCTCCGTCATCGGTGGCCCCGGCGATGGCCTCGGCCACCGCCCGGGTCCCGTGGATGAAGGACGGCAGTTCGAATACCCCCATCGGACCGTTCCAGAAAACCGACCGCGCCCCGGCCAGGATCTCCCGGTACATGACCACGGTCTTGGGACCGATATCCAGTCCCATCCAGTCCTCGGGTATGTCCGTCACCAGGCAAACCTTTTTATCGGCCTTGTCGGCGAAGGCATTCGCCACCACACAGTCCTCCGGCAGGACGAAGCGTGTCGAACTTGTCCGGGACTTTTCCAGAATCTCCCGCGCCACGTCGAGGCTTCCCTGATCCAGGAGGCTGTTTCCGATATTCAGACCGTGAACCTCCAGGAAGGTGAAGATCATGCCCCCGCCGAGAAGAAGGGTGTCCACCTTATCCAGCAGGTTGAGGATGACGTCAACCTTGCCGCCCACCTTGGCGCCGCCCAGAACGGCCACGAATGGACGAGCAGGATCCATCATCATTGAACCGAGGAATTCCAGTTCCTTTTCCATCAGAAAACCCGCCCGGCAGGCTGCGAAATGCCGAGTGACCCCGACGGTGGAGGAATGGGCGCGGTGCGCCGTCCCGAACGCATCGTTGACGAAGGTGTCCCCGAGTTCCGCCAAGCCCGCGGAGAAACCCGGATCGTTGCCCGTTTCACCGGGATTGAAACGGAGGTTTTCAAGCAGCAGGATCTCCCCGGAGGCCAGGTCCTTGGCCTGCTTCACGGCATCGGGTCCGACCGTATCGAGGGCGAACTTGACCGGTGCAGAGACGAGTTCGGCCAGACGGTCCGCCACGGGGCGCAGGGAAAGGGCTGGATCGATCTTTCCCTTGGGACGGCCCAAATGGCTCATGAGAACGACGCTGCCGCCACCGTCGATGATGTGCCGCACCGAAGGCAGCGCGGCCCGGATGCGCGTGTCGTCGGTGATATTCCGGTTGTTGTCCAAGGGGACGTTGAAATCAACGCGCATCAGCACCTTGAGACCGTCGGGATGAAAATCGGTCAGATCCATTTTTTTCGGCATTTCATTCCACCTGGTTGGGCCCGGAGCGGGACATCCCTCCGTCCTGCCAGTTGACATTCTAGAAACCGCCCTCCCAGGTGTCAACAAGCGGGCCGGGATTTTTGGCGTCCGCCGCCAAACCCAGGGCCAATACCCATCTTACGTCCCAGCCCGCGGCTAGCAGCGGTTCGGCAGCCGAGGCGGCCGTCCAGCCGCTGGTGACCAGGTCGTCCACCAGACCGATCCTGGCCGCCCCCGCAGGCGGTCCCCCCTTGGGCCCGGAGTATGAACGGGCCTTGAAGGAGGCGGCCAGATTATGCCGGCGCTCCCGCGAGGAAGTGATCTTGGCCTGCTGACCAGTGTTGCGATATCTGCCCAGAACATCGGTCAACACAGGGATTTCGGAACCGGCGGTCAGGAGCCGCGCCAGGATTTCCGCCTGGTTGAACCCGCGAACGCGGAGACGGCGGGCGTGCAGGGCCACCGGCACCAGAGCATCCACCTCACCAATTTCCTCACGGGCCGCGGCCAGGGGTTCCTTCAGCATACCCGCCAGAGGCCAGGCCAGGCCCCGGATTCCATGATACTTGAACTGCCCGACGAGTTTCACCAGGTCGGGGTTCGTGGGCGCGGCGGCCACGACATGCAGGCCACCTACATGCCCGGCGCTCACCTCACCACGGACACATCCGGCGTCGAGACCGGCGGCACAGGTCAGACAAAGATGGGTTCCATCCCAGAAACGCAGCCCCTCGACCCAGTCGTCGCGCGGAACCCAGGGCACCTTCCCCTGCTCGGCCCCGCACAGGACGCATCTCTCCGGATAGACCAGATCCAGCAGGGATTCGACGACCCAGATTGACGGTTTCATGTTTCAGCCACCAGTTGGGAGAAAGACCAGGGAGGTTCCGCGGGGATCAATAAGGATCAGCCGGCCGTCAGGGCGTCGCGCATAACCGCCCAAGGAACCGGAGGTCCGAACCACCAGGCGAAGGCAAGACCGCCCTGCATCAACAAGGTCGGCAAACCGTCGAGGTAGGTGAATCCGAGAGGCGGTTCACCGCCAGGAAGCTGATCGCCGTAACGGAGATCCAGCAACAGGGCGGGATCGCGGCCCGCGGCGACGGGCAGAAAGGGCATGACGTCCACGCCCGCGGCCAGACAGCAGATCCAGATGGTGGACACGTCGGGCACGGCATCTTCGGCGGCGTTCAAAGGTCCGACCGTGACCGCTTCGGAAAATCCGCGGCTGGTCAGCCAGCGATCGATCCTCTCCCGGCCGGCGGCCGAGCGGTTTTGGATTTCCACGCGGGGAACTTCCCACCCGAGCATCGCGTAAACGGCGGCCCGGGCCGAACCTCCGGCCCCCAGTACGACCGCCCTGGCGGGCGGACCTTCGCCCTGCCAGGCCTGGGCCAGCACCGCCCTGATCCCCCCGCTGTCGGTGTTGTGCCCCAACCACCGCCCTTCCTCCACCCGGACAGTGTTGACCGCCCCGGTGTCCCGGGCCTGGTCGGTGCGGCCGTCGCACAGCGCCGCCACTGCTTCCTTGAGAGGCGCGGTGACATTGAAACCGGCCAGGAGCCGGGAGGCCTCCCCCTCCTTCAAGTGTCGCAGCCTGCCCGGTTCCATGTGAATGGCCAGGTACTCGCTGTCGATTTCCCTCTCCCGGAGGGCGGCGTTGTGCATGGCGGGAGACAGGGAATGGCCCACCGGGTCACCCAGGACACCGTAAAATGGGCGGTCCGGCCGCCAGGATTCCCCGTGGCGGAGCCAGCCCTCCCCACCCAGTTCCAAGGCGTCAGACACGGTCCTGCTCCCCGGTCCGCCCCTTGCGGGCGAAGATGACCATCATCGCCAGCCCGCCCGCCATCATGCCCACGCTGATCCACTGGTTGTTGTTCCAGCCCAACATCATGATCTGCTCCGGTTCATAGTAACGGGAAAAATCGACGACGAACCGGGACAGACCATACAGGAGCAGGAACCTGCCGAAGGTGGCACCGCGGTAATCGGAAACCTTTTCAAGCAGAAGCAGTACTGCCAACACGATGAAACCACCGGCGGAAGCGAAAAGCTGCGAGGGCAGGACGGGTACATTTCCGAAGTGCAGGGATGCGGGCGCGTCGGAGGGAAAGGTGATGCCGCAGGCGCAGTCGGTCGGGCTGCCGAAACAACAGCCAGCCAGGAAACATCCGATGCGCGTGATCCCGATGCCGAGTATGACCCCCGGGGAAAAGATATCCGCGATGACCAGAAAAGGGATTTTCAGCCGGCGAGCCATGAACCACACCGTCAGCGTGGCCAGCCCGATGCCCCCGTAGAGAGTCAGACCCCCGTCCCAGATGAAGAAGACCCGGTACCAGGGGTGGAAATCCCCCAGGTGGGTCAACACGAACATCAGCCGGACCCCGATGAGGCTCGACACGAACACCCCGAACACCAGGTCGAGAATCACCTCGGAGGACAGCCCGTACTTCCTGCCCCGCCGCACGCTCAGCCAAAACCCCACGGCGAAACTGATGGCCATCATCAGCCCATAGGATTTGATCACGCCGAATATTTCTGGATACATGTCTTTCTCTTCCCCGACAATCCCCCGACCGAACGCCGTGGGATCAGTTTTCGAAGGTACGTGAACTGACGTTCAGCAGCAATCCCAGGAGCAGTGAACTGACCACCAGGTTCGAGCCGCCATAGCTGATCAGGGGCAGGGGCAAACCTGTCACCGGCAACAGGCCGGTGGTGATGGCCACGTTGACCACTACATGAAAAGTGAAATATGTGACCACGCCCACCGCAACGAAACGGTTGAAGGGACGCCGCGCGGCGGCGGCGTAGTCGATGCCCCGCAGGATGATGACCAGGAACAGCCCCAGCAGAACCACGGCGCCCAGGAACCCGAGTTCCTCCCCCAACACCGAAAAGATGAAATCGGTATGCCGTTCGGGCAAGAAGGCCAGTCCCTTCTGGGTGCCTTTCAGGTAGTGCGTACCGAACAGACCCCCCGACCCGATCGCCACCTTGGACTGGATCGCCTGGTAACCGCTGCCGAAAGCATCCCGGCTCGGATCGAAGAAGGTCAGGATCCTTTCCTGCTGATAACCCTTGAGTTTATCCCAGAAGAAGGGGATACCGATCCCGAAGCCCACGTTGATCGCCAGCAGCACCACCTTCGAGATGATGCTCAAGCGAATGAAATACAGCACACCAAGGATCAACAGGATGTAGAGCCCCCAGGGCCAGGCCTGTTGGGCCACGGACTCGGAATAGAACATGATCACCGCGCTGAGGACGGCGCTGCCGGCGCCTAGCAGCAGGGTAGCGGGGAACCCGTACCAGAAGACCATGCCCACCCACACGGCCAGAAAGACCAGGCTCGTGCCCAGATCCGGTTCACGCAGGACCAGGGCCATGGGCACCGCCATGACCAGGAAGGAGCCCAAGGCGGCCGGCAGTCCACGACCCTCCTCCACGGACCGGCCCAGGATGTTGGCCGTTACCAGGATGAAGGTGACCTTGGCCAGTTCCGACGGCTGCAGGTGGATCGGCCCGATCACCAGCCAACGCCTGGCTCCACCGATGCGGGGGCCCACCAGCAGGATGAAGACCAACAGGAACACCGAGATCAGGAACAGGGGAACGGCCACGTTGTCCAGATGGCGCAGGGGCACCCGGGAGGCCAAGAGAAGGGCTCCGAAGCTGATCATCATCCAGAAGGCCTGCCGAAAAAAGAAACTTTTGGCCACGACGGGTTCAAGCTGATCATAGGGCCCGTGGATCGGTTCGGTCACGGACCACAGGACGGCCAGGCTGATCAGGCAAAGCAGAAACCAGGACAGGAAGATCCAGCGATCGCCCGGCGGGAAAAGGAACGAGAGAAACGTCATCGCCCTCTCCTGCCGTTGACGGTCACCGGCGAAGGCAGACCAGGAAGAGAATCTTCGGCGGCGAAATACGCCCGCAGCCAGCTGCCGGCCACCGGGGCGGCTTCCCTGCTGCCGTGGCCCGCATTTTCGACAATGACGGCCAGGGCCACCTGCGGATCATCGGCGGGTGCGAAACACATGAACCAGGCGTGGTCCTCCCCGTGGGGGTTCTGGGCCGTACCCGTCTTGCCCGCCACGGCGATGTTTTCCAGACCCGCCGCCTTGCCCGTGCCCTCGGACACCACCAATTCCATGGCGCGGCGGACCCAGGCCAGGTCCCGCTCACTAAACGGCAGGACTTCCGGCTCCTCCCGGGGACGCCTGGGATGGATCACGAACAACGGATCCGGCATCCGGCCCGAAGTGGCGATCCGGCCGGTAAGCAGGGCCATCTGAATGGGCGTGACAAGAAGTTCACCCTGTCCGATGGCGTTGTTGAGGAGAACACCGCGGGTCCACTTACCCTTGCCGAACCTCTTGTCGTACCAGGCGGTGTCCGGGACGTTGCCCGCGGCTTCGTCGGCGAAAATGTTCGTGCAGACACGACCCAGGCCCATGGAGCGGGCGGCCTCGGCCAGTTGATCGATCTCCAAACGGAGTCCCAACTGGTAATAATAGGTGTCGCACGACTGCACCATGGCCTCGGTGTGGTCAACCAAGCCGTGTCCGCCGCGTTTCCAGCACCGGAAGTAGCGGTTGCCGAACTGCCACCCCCCCAGACACGGTTCAAGCACGGTGGAGATCCCGATGACGCCGTTCTGCAGGCCGGCCAGCGAAGTGACCGGCTTGTACAAGGAGGCGGGCGGATAGGTGGCCTGCACGATGCGGTTGAAGAATGGTTTGTCGGGATCGTTGGCCAGGACGTTCCACTGGTCGGCCGTAATGGGGACGGTCATGCGGTTTGGATCGAAGGCGGGATGGCTGTAGGCCGCCAGCACTTCCCCGGTCCGCGTGTCCAGGGCCACACCGCAGGCCGTCCGCTCGCCGATGGCCACGGCCATCTGGTGCTGGTAGGCAAGGGAGATGGATAGGGTCACATCCCGGCCCGACGTCACTTCCTGCAACCAGATCGCCCGCCTCCCGACCACCCGCCCGGAGGCGTTGATTTCCTCCAGTTTGGTCCCGGCGCCCCCCCGCAGCAGGTCTTCCAGGGCGGTTTCGACACCCTGTTTTCCGATCATGTCTCCGATCCTGTAACCGGTGTTCCCGCCCGTGGTGTCCAGGTCGGACCGAACGACTTCCCCCACGTAACCGATGACATGGGCGAACAATTCCCCGAACAGGTAACGCCGACGGGGCCGCGAATCCACCCTCACCCCGGGCAATTGCCGTCCCCTCTCCTCGATGGCCAGGATCTGGGGCATGGTGGCGTTGGAAACGAGAACCAGGATTTCCCGGCTCCCCGCTGCCTTCTGCTCCCGGAGCCGGTCCAGGGTGGCTTCCCGGGGTAGATCGAACCAGTTGATCAGTCGGGCCAGGGTGGAATCAGGTCCGTCGGCGGTCAGAGAGTTGCGGGGCACGGTGATGTCCGCGATGTAGGTGTTGTCCGCCAGGATGACCCCATCCCGGTCGAAGATAAGGCCGCGTGGCGCCCGGACCCGGAACCTGACCTGCCGGTTTTCCAGGGCCTGGTTCTTGTAGTAGTGGTGTCGCGGCACCATCATCACGAAGATGTTGACGACGAGAATCAGGAACAGGATGATCACCAGGGACCGGAAAATGCCTTGCCGCAGGATGTCCTCCTGTTCCGGCATGTCAGTCCTCCTGTCTCAGGAGGCCCAGGAATTCGGCAAGCCGCAGGAGGGGAATTCCGACCAGACCCGAATACACGGCGGCGGGCAGGGTCCGGGTGAACAGGGACAGGAAGCTGCTCTCAGCGGTGAGGTTGCTCTGAATCAACAAGAAGACCAGATCGTGGGCCACGACCGAAATGGCGATCACGGTGCCCTCAACCAACGGCATCCCGTGGACCAGCCTTCCCCGCAGCCTGCCGAGTCCGAAACCCAGCCCCGTCTTACAAAGAGCC
>CBDURF010000154.1:0-8278 GCA_965369705.1 uncultured bacterium | reverse complement strand
ACGATGGCCAGATCCACTTCCTGGCCCACCTCCGACAGGCTGATCACGTTGCGCAGCATGCTGGGATTCTTGATCTCCTTGCCGTCGACGCTCAGGATGATGTCCCCGTCCTTGAGACCCGCCCGTTCGGCCGGGGTATCGGTGTTGACCTGGGTGATCAGCACGCCGCGGGGACGGTCCATGCCGTAGTAGTCGGCCATGGACTGGTCCACCGGCTGGGGCAGGACGCCCAGGTAGGCCCGCTGAACGGATCCGGTTTCCTTGAGCGAGGTGACGATGCGCATGGCCATGCTCGTGGGAATGGCGAAGCCGATGCCCTGGCTGCCGCCGCTGCGGCTCAGGATGGCGGCGTTCATGCCCACCAGCTCGCCCTGCATGTTCACCAGGGCGCCGCCGCTGTTGCCGGGGTTGATCGAAGCGTCGGTCTGGATCAGGTCCGAGTAGTCCATCAATCCGATGTTGCGACCCAGGGCGCTGACGATGCCCATGGTCACCGTCTGGCCCACGCCGAACGGGTTGCCGATGGCCATGACCTGGTCGCCGACGCGCAGCTTGTTGCTGTCGCCAATCCCGATGATGGGCAGGTTCTCCGCGTCGATCTTGATCAGGGCCACGTCCGTGGGCGGGTCGGTGCCGATGATCTCGGCCTCGTATTCCTTTTCACCCAGGAAGGTCACGCGGATCTTGCTGGCGTTCTCGACCACGTGGTTGTTGGTCAGGATGTAGCCGTCGGACGAGATCACGATGCCCGACCCGAGGGAATGCTCCAGCCGCTCCTGCTGGTTGTGCATGTCGTCGTCCGGCATGTTGAAGAACCGCCGGAACATGGGGTCGTTCATGAAAGGATGCTGGAAATTGTTGTCGACCAGTTTGTCGGTGGAAATGTTGACCACCGCCGGCATGGTCATTTCCGCCACGTCGGCGTAGGAGCGCAGCTGACCATCCACCGGACCCTGGGCCATGACCGCGGGCGCCGAAGCGGTAATCAGCAACGCGACCGCGACCCAGACCAGGCTGCCGCGACCTTTGACGAACTTGCGCATGGGGTTCCTCCCTGACCGGGCGCCGGCCCGGGTTTTGATTTCGAAGCGCGCATCGACCGCGCGCGAAAATTTCGCGATTTTGATCGCCTGCTCGGCGATCTTCAAACCTTCATCAGATGATAAGTTTCCACAAAAAAGTTCGGCCCGCCACCGGGGCGGGCCGTTTCCGAGGGTTCCGGGCCTGTGTCAGGCACCAGGAAAGCCTGCTAGCCGTCGTCGCCGATGGCTTCGACCGGGCACTCTTCCATGGCATCCTGGCAAGCCTGGGTCTCTTCCTCGCCTTCGGGCTGCTTGTGGACGTAGGAGTAGCCTTCGTCCTCGTTGCGTTCGAAGTTGTCCGGAGCCGTCTGGCGGCACAGATCGCAATCGATGCAGTTGGTATCCACGTACCAAGGTCCGTCGACGTTGTCTTTCACTTTATCGGTATTGTCAGCCATGGTATTCCTCCTGGCATTGATTGGGGCAAGGGCCGGGCCCGGCAAATGGCATCCGCTTGCGTTCTAGATATACCAGATCGGGTCCTGCGCCAAGTATTTTCCGGCGGAAGTCCCGCCTATTTGTTCTTGAAGGGCAAAAAGGTCATGAAATCCGCGTGATGGACCACGTAGGCCTCAACGGTGCGCTTGACCAGGTCGCCCTCACCGGCATGGGCGGCGATGATGTGGCACACGTTCTCGGGAACCCCGGCCTCCATCGCCAGCGCCACGCCCGTGAACGGGTGGCGCAGATACTTTCCCGTTTCGCTCTTGCAGGACTCCCCGTCCTTGATGTCGTATTCCAGCAGCTTGCCGACGTCCGCCAGGATGGCCCCGGCCACCGCGATATCAGTGTCGGTGGGTAGGTCCTCGCCGAAGAAGCTGTTCATTTTGGAGGCGGCGTAACGTGCGATGTGAACCACGCAGCGCTTGTGGGCCATGAAGGAGACCTTGAGGTCCGGCACCAGCAGGGTGAAGGGAATGGTGTTGAGATCCTCGACCGTCAACGGGCTGCGCTCCAGGGCCAGTTCCCACGTCTTGGCCGTGGCGTCGCGCAGTTCCTCGTCCTTGATCCACATCAGTTCCGGCCACAGGTCACGTACTTCCTGGTTCATCTCGGCTCCCTTTCCCGTTTCAGGTCCAAATACAGGTCCTCAAGCATCGCGGTTCCGTACAATTTCATCTCCCGGCTGCCGCTCCACAAGCCCGTTTTGCCGGTTCATCGCGCCCGGTCATCGGACCGTATCGCCGACCCCCGCCGGGTGATGATGGGGCCGCAGGAGGAAGTCCGGTCCCCTCCCGGGCATCATGGGGAATGGACCGCGGGCCGGAACATCCTTGCCGGAAGTCGGAGAGTAACATGTCGTTAATTGATTGTGTCACAAGATTGTTACAGGCTTTGACCTTCGCTCCTGACCTTTGTTTTCATGGATGCATCCTGCATGATTGCCGTGCCATTTTCACAGGTTTTCAGCCGGGGCGGGGTGGTCGATTCCTGGTCGCTTCCGGTGTCCTGAAAAATTCCACTCCGCAAAGATCATTGATCGCACCGGGTTCTCCTTGCGGTCCGCAGGGTCGAGACCCCTGGCACCCGGATTGCAGTTTGGGACCGGAAACCGCAAATCGAGTCTACCGACAACGCCCCGCCCGGAACCACCCCGCGGGCACGCAAAGGAAAGCTGAAGAAATGCGAACGACGACTCTCCTGAAAATCACCATGTGCGCGGTGCTGCTCGCGGTGGTCCTACCGGCCGCATCGTCCCTTGCCCAGACCGAGGTGCCGGTCAACTATTCCTGGACCGCCCCCACGACGGGTACTGCTGTCGATCACTACATCGTCGAGCATTCGATCAACACCGGACAGTGGACCCAGGTCGCCACGACGACCGACAACAGCTACACCCTGTCCGCCACCGTGGGCCAGTCCCACCGGATCCGGGTCGCGGGTGTGGATTCCTCGGATAGCCAAGGTCCATTCTCCTTGCCGAGCGATCCGTACCTGCCCGATTTCAGTGCGCCCGGGCAACCCGGCAAACCCATTCTATTCTGATCGAACCTGTCTGTTGAGTGTGTGAACCGGTCATTCGGTCTGCTGCAACGGCAATAAAGACCGCTGGTTGAATCAACCGGCGGTCTTTTATTTTTTTTAGGGGATGATCCAGCCCACCCTGATGACCAGGTTGTCCCAGACGTAGCTTTCCTCATCGCCCGTGTTGAAGAAGCGCCAGGTGTCGAATTGGTTCACGTTGTAGACGGCACTGAACTCCAAACCCGCCACCAGGAGGCCGGCCCGCAGCCCGAAACCCAGGGTGTTGACCGAGGAATCGAAGGCCTTGTCCCAGGTCTTCCAGTAGCCTTCGACCCGGTTCCGGCAGATGCCCGCGCTTCCGGCGAAGAAGGGCCGCACGGCGGTGTCCGGATTCAGCAGGATATACATCAGTTCCAGACTGTACATCAAGGTGGTGGGCTTGATCCGGTAGGCGCCGATTTCGTCATTTTCCCCTTTGAAGTTCTTGTAATCCACGAAGTGGAACGAAGGGGAAATGGACAGCGATTCGGAAAAGCGGTAGCGCCAGCGGAAACCCAGCTCAAGGCCTTCCTTGATGCCAAAACCCAGCGGGGTGTTGAAAAAATCGGCAGCGAGATCACCGTAGGGATGGACGTACCCCACCTCGAAGACCACCTGGCTCGGAGAATCGCCTCCGGCCAGGGCCGACGCTCCGGACAGAAGCATCAACCCGCACACCAGAAGGGTGAGGCAGGCGCGTGACAGGGGCCGGCCTTGGTTTTTGGTTGGCATCAACCGAAACTTCTTTCATTGCCGGACATCGCGGCCGAACATCGCGGCCGGACATCGTTACCGATCGCATAACTCCCGGGGATCATATATCCCGGATCGCCCCGTGGCAATTCAATCGGAACGCAATCGCATTTCTGCGCGCTGGGGTTATGATGGGTCCACCGTCACGGCGTCTTCAACCCGGGATCTTCCACCTTCATGAACCTGTCGAACCGAATCCACGAAGAACAAGTTCCGGCCGCCGCTTCACGGGCGAAGGTCCGGGCGGCGCTGCTGACCATCCAGATCCTGTTCGGCATCAACTATCTGGCCTCCAAGGTCATTGTAACGGAGATGTCGCCGGCCGCCTGGGCCGTCCTGCGCACCAGCGGCGCTTTGGTGGTGTTGGTGGTTGTGGCGGTCGCGGGCCGGCGGCGCCTGCCTCCGCGCCGGGACCTGTTGCTGCTGGCGGTCTGCGCCCTGTTCGGCGTGGTGTTCAACCAGGGCTTCTTCCTGGAGGGCCTGTCACGCACCACGGTCGGCCGCTCAGCCCTGATCTGCAGTCAGATTCCCACTTTCGTCCTGCTGTTCTCCGTGCTCGCCCGGCAGGAGCGCCTGACCCGGCGCAAGGCCCTGGGTTTCGCCGCGGGCCTCGCCGGGGTACTGGTGCTGCTGGGCGCGGACCGGTTCGCCCTGGACCACCGCTACCTCGCGGGCGATCTGCTGACCTTGACCAACGCCGCCAGCTACGCCCTGTTCGTGGTTCTCAGCCGCCGGGTCATGGCCCGCAATGATCCACTGGCAGCCACCGCAGTGATCTTCTTCTTCGGCGCCGCCGGCATGATGGTCTACGGCGGGCGCAGTCTCATGGCCACTGACTTCTCATTCGTCACGCCGGATCTGTTCGGGGTGATGATCTACGTCATTCTCGGAGCCACCGTGGTGACCTACTTCCTGAACCTGTGGGCGGTCAAGAGAGTGCAGGCCACCCGGGTGGCCCTGTACATCTTCCTGCAGCCGGTGATCGCCGCGATCCTGGGCGTGGTGTTCCGCGGCGAGGACATCACCCCGCGTTTCCTGGCGGCCACGGCCCTGGTCTTCACCGCCCTGCTTCTGCGGGACGGCGCTTCTGGAGACAAAACGGTTCAGTGACCGCTGGAAAAACCCAGCCCGGCGGTATACAATGGAACCGGACCAGACCAGTAGGGGAGGTTGTCTTCATGTGCCTTGGCGTTCCCGGCAGAATCACCGCCGTCGAGGACGGATTCATGCGGATGGGAACCGTCGATTTCGACGGCTCTTCCCTGGAGGTCTGCCTGGCCTACGTGCCCGACGCCGGACCGGGCGACTTCGTCCTCGTCCATGCGGGATTCGCCCTGACCCGCCTCGACGAGGATCAGGCCGCCAAAACCCTCGAGACCCTGCGCGAACTCGGCGACGCTCCCGAACCCCCGACCCGGCGTCCATGAAGGATTCCCGGATATTCCAGATGATCGACCGGCGCGATTTCGTGACCCGGGGTTGCGGGGTGTTCGCCGCCTGCCTGTCCGCGCCGCTGTGGACTCTCCTGGGCGGCTGTGCCGACGACGTGAAAACCGAAGAAGCGGGCCCGTTGAAGTTGGCCCTGGCCGAGCTGCCCCTGAACCGCCGCGTTCGGTTCGAACATGACGGGCGGGCCATTGAAGTCGTGCGAACCGTAGAGGGAGTCACCGCGCGCTCCCTGCTTTGCACCCATCAGGGCTGCAACGTACGCTGGATCGAGGACAGGCAAATCTATCTCTGTCCCTGCCACGAGGGCAGGTTCAACGCCGAAGGGCAGCCGGTCTACGGGCTGCCCAGGGAACCGCTCCGGAAAATCGACGTGACGGTAACCGAGACCGAAGTGATCATCGGCTAGAGGAGGGTCATGTCTCTTCCGCGAATCATCGTAACCGGGGCCTCGGGCTTTGTCGGCCGGCACCTTCTGGAAAGCCTCAAGGAGGATTTCGAGATCGTCGGCATGGGCCGGCGGTCGCAGGCCCGCTGCGGGGCGCCTTTCCACCCGAACATCCAATGGCACCAGGTGGACATCGGGGACGCCGTCACTCTCAAACAGGTTTTTGACGAGATCCAGGCGGGCGGTCCCGTGGATTTCGTGATCCACCTGGCGGCTCACTACGATTTCACCGGCGAGGACGACCCCGAATACTACCGCACAAACGTCGACGGCCTGCGCAACGTCCTGGAACACTGCCGGGAATTGAAGCCGCGCCGTTTCTTCTTTTCCAGTTCAGTGGCCGCCTGCGCCTTTCCGCGCCTGGGCTCGGCCCTGACCGAATCCAGCCCTCCGGACGGGGACCACGTCTACGCCAAAACCAAGGCCCTCGGCGAGGCCATGCTCGCTGAATACAGCGACGACTTCCCGTCCGTCATCGTGAGGTTCGCGGCCCTCTTTTCGGACTGGTGCGAATATCCTCCCTTGTACATGTTCCTGCGCACCTGGCTCTCACGGGCCTGGAACCGGCGCATTCTCGGAGGCCGGGGAGATTCCGCGATCCCCTACCTTCACGTCAACGACGTGGTGGGTTTCATGGTCCGGGTCCTCGCCCGCCAGGAGGACCTGGAGGACGGAGAGATCCTGATCGCCAGTCCCGACGGCGCCGTTTCCCACGAACAGCTCTTCATCGAGGCCACCCAGTATTATTTCGACCACGCCAAACCGCCGTACCACGTGCCCAAGGCCCTGGTCAAACCCGGCATCATGGCGCAGTGCCTGGTGGGCAGGTTCCTCGACGAAAAACCTTTCGAGCGCCCCTGGATGGCCAGGTACGTCGACAAGGAACTGGTCGTCGACTCCTCCCGGACCCGGGAGCGCCTGGATTGGTATCCGCGGCGGCGGCTGGAAGTCCTGTACCGTCTTCCTTTCCTGATCGAAAACTTCAAGTACGACAAGATCGAATGGACCCGCCGCAACCGGGACGCCATGAAGATGGTGCGGTTCCGCCCCAACCTGAAGATCCACTCGTTGTTGGTGAAGCATAAGGAAGAGATCATCGAGGCCAACATCCTCGCCCTGAGGGAGCAGTTCCCCAGCTACATGGAGGTGTCCCACAAGGAGCAGCAATGGAACCACCGCCTGGTCCTGCGCAACCTGTTCAACGCCGTTCGAACGCGGATGAAAATCGACTTCATGTCCTACTGCCGCGAACTCGCCGAAAGAAGGCTCGAACAGGGATTCACGGCCGAGGAACTCGTCGGCGCTCTGGAGACCCTGGACCGGGTCTGCATCAAGGCCCTGATCGATGATCCCGAATCCACCGAGGTTCAACCCTACATGTACAGCTGCATCACCATGACGATCAGGTTCGGAATCGACCAGGTGATGGAGACCTGCGACCGGATACACGAGCAGGAAGGAAAAGGTGGACGGAGTCCTTGTGACCGGTAGCCGGATTGATCCGGATTCAAAGATCTTCCACCCGGCTCCGGCACGCCTGGCTGTGAAGAAGGGCCATCCCCACCAGCATCAGGCCGTCGGTAATACCAGAGAAGGGCACCGACCACGCCTCGTTCCATGAACTCAGCATCAGCAGGAAGACAACGGCGGTAAATTTCGCCAGGAGAATGAGGGTGATTCCGCGGGAACGGCGGTACTCCAGCGCATAGCCGACGGCGATGACGATATGGAAGGCCCCGCTCTGGCGGGGAAAGAAGTAATTGATCGATTTGCCGAACCCCGCGAACTCCAGGGTCCAGCCCGTCAGGAAGATCAGCAGGACTCCCACCAACAGGCTGTGCAGAACCACCAGGGCTACACCCACTGCTTCCAGGCGCTGCCAGGGAATCTTTCTGTTCACGCGGGACTCCCGGTTATCGACTCTCGTTCTCCCACCAGATTTCCGCCGGAGGTCGAGGCTCGCGTGCGGCAACCTTCCGGCCCAGGCGGGCTAATCCCTCAAGAACGGCGGCCTCGACGGCCGGCAGGGCTTCCCGGATCCGTGACGACAGACCGATTTCGTAATCGACCCGGTCCGGAATGACTCCCACCAACAGGATGTCTTCGGGGTCATTTCCGGCGAACTGGAGAGCCAGCAGGGTTTCCTTCACCCCGGGATCATGGGGACTGACCCGAGGCCCGGGTGCATGACGCAGGATCTCTTCCTTGCTGTACAGCCGCAATTCGCCGGGCTCCCCTTTCGCCTTCACCACATCAATCAATATCAAGGCTTCCAGATCCGCCAGATGGGGATGCAGGTCCAGCCCCGGCGTCCCCAGGTCTTCCACACGCACTTCCGGCGGGAAATCGAATCCCGCCAGCAGTCGGGCGATCACCGTCGGCCCGAGCGCGTCGTCCCCCATGAGAACGTTCCCAAGCCCAAACACCCCGATCGATGCTGCTGTGTCGTTGCTGCCAGGGTTCAACTTGGCTCCTTAAGTATGGTATGGGTGTGGGTCGAGCCAGGATAGCACATGCACATATACATGCGGCGCGTAATCCGCAG
>CBDURF010000153.1:0-8284 GCA_965369705.1 uncultured bacterium | reverse complement strand
CGCGGGCTGGACAACAACGTCTACACCCAGGTCGGGCTGGTGCTGCTCATCGGCCTGGTTGCCAAGACGGCCATCCTGATCGTCGAGTTCGCCAAGGTGAACCGGGAAGGCGGGCTCGAACTCTACGACGCCTCCCTCAAGGCCGCGGTCCTGCGTTTCCGCGCCATCCTGATGACGGCCTTCTCCTTCATCCTGGGCGTGATCCCGTTGGTCATCGCTTCGGGCGCCGGCGCGGCGAGCCGGGTTTCCCTGGGCATGGCCGTGTTCGGCGGCATGCTGGTCGGCACCATCGGCATGGTTCTGCTGACGCCGGTCTATTTCCTGGTTATCCAGGGCATCGCCGAGAAGTTCGGGGGGCCGCCGGAATTCAAGGCGTTGCCGGAAGAGGCTGCCCAAGAAGGTGATCCGGGCGGCGAGCCCGCTCCGGATACGTCTACCTGATGACCGATCCTTCCCGGGGCCCCGCTGATTCGGCGGGGCTCCGGCCTGGAGTTTTCCATGTCCCTGTTTGATATCATGGCGGTCCTGATGACGCTGGCCGCCGTGTTCGGCTACATCAATCACCGCTGGCTGAAACTCGAGCCCACCGTCGGCCTGCTGATGATCAGCCTGGCCAGTTCCCTGGGCATCATGGGTCTGCACTGGATCTTTCCCCGCCTGGAAATCGTCAACCAGATCCAGCACGTGATCGGCAGCATCGATTTCAACGAGGCCCTGATGCACGGCATGCTCGGTTTCCTGCTCTTTGCCGGAGCCCTGCACGTGGATCTCGAGTACTTCGTGCGCCGCAAGGGGACCATCGCTTCATTGGCCACGATCGGTCTGTTTATCTCCACCTTCCTGGTGGGCTGGCTGAGCTGGCTGCTGTTCAACTGGCTCGGGTTGGAGATCTCGTTTTTGGCCTGCCTCGTTTTCGGTTCGTTGATTTCCCCCACCGATCCGATCGCCGTCATGGGCACTTTGAAGACCCTGCAGGCCCCCAAGGACCTGGAGGCCAACATCGCCGGTGAATCGCTGTTCAACGACGGGGTCGCGGTTGTCCTGTTCACGGGCCTGGTGACCCTGCTCGCGGCGCAAACGGGTCACGCAGGGGGCCACGGTGGGCACGGTGGAGAGTTCGGCGCCTCCCAGATGGCGCTCTTCTTCCTGCGGGAGGCCGGGGGTGGGGCGATCCTGGGTCTTGTCTGCGGTTATGTGGCCTACCGGCTGATGCTGAGCATCGACGACTACAAGGTCGAGGTCATGCTGACCCTGGCTTTAGTCATGGGCAGTTACAGTCTGGCTTGGGCCCTGCATGTTTCCGGCCCCATCGCCGTGGTGGTCGCCGGCATCCTTATCGGCAACCGCGGCCGGGCCTTCGCCATGAGCGAGGAGGTGGCCGACTACCTGGAAAAGTTCTGGGAATTGCTCGACGAGATCCTCAACGCCCTGCTCTTCATGTTGATCGGCATTGAGGTGTTGGTGGTGTCGTTCAGCGGGCGGGGGCTGTTGGCCGGAGTGATCATCATCTTCATCGTCTTGCTGGCCCGTTTCGTGAGCGTGCTGGTGCCGATCAAGATCATCGGGCTGCGATCGCAATTCCCCCCGGGAGTGGTGCGGATCCTGACCTGGGCCGGTTTGCGGGGGGGGATTTCCGTGGCCCTGGCCCTGTCGCTGCCGCCGAGCCCCGCCAAGAACATCATCCTGACCAGCACCTACATGGTCGTGCTGTTTTCCATCCTGGTCCAGGGCATGACCGTCAAGAAGGTGCTCAGGAAGTTCCTGTAACCAGGGTTATTCTTCCATGAGATCAATGTAGGCTCCGCGCACCAGATCACCGGGCATGACTCCGAGCCGTTTCATCAGGTCCGCGGCTTCCCTTTCACCGTCGTCCTTGTTATCCCCTTCCGCGAGAACAACTTCCAGTTCCATGAAAGAACCCAGGCCTTCCACCTGGTCAAGGTGGATACGGGTCCGGCCGGCCAACAACAACAACCTCTTCTTGCGGACCACGCCCCGCACCGGAAGCACGGCTGCCAGAACATCCCGCAGGGCCCCGGCGTCCGCGGTTCGAACGATGGCGTAGCTCGAGGTCTTGGGGCCCTCGGCGTCGGGCCGGTGGTAGGAGATCAATTCCCCCGTCCCGTCGGCGAATTCGCGGATCTTGAGGCGCCCGGTTTCCGCGTGAAAGAAAGTGTCCGTTTGCAGGATGGTTTCCGGTTCGGCGCCGGTCAGTATCTTGGCTTTGATCAGGATTGCCTCGGGATCGGAAACCCGGGCTTTGATTTCAATGTTGGCTGGCATGAGTCGACCTTTTCAACTGTTTGCTGCAGCTCATTACAATATTCCGGGAATAAATCCCGATCAGACTATAGTATACAATCAAATCGCAGACAGTTGAACCGGAGGAAAATCCTGTTTTGAAAACCTATTCAACCCCCCTTGGCCTGTTGTTGGTTTTCGTGCTCATGAGTTGGACTTCAGGGCTCGCCCGCGCGGAAAGCGGCACCGAGGAGGATGTCAGCCTGGAGCATTTCCCTGGTGCGGTGCTGGATGACATCGGCGCCGTGCCGACCTGGGAAAACGCCTGGTGGCTGCTGGGCGGAACGGCCTTGACCATCGGCGTCTATCAGTTCGAGGATCCTGTCAAGGCTTCCGAAGCGCTGAACAAGGGGGTCTGGGACTCTTTATCGGATTTCGGCAACATCTGGGGGGATCTGCGGGTCCAGGCGCCTCTGGCCCTCGGAACCTGGGGGATCGGGAGTTGGGCCGGCAGCGACGAGGTCGCGGGGTTCGGTTTCGATCTTTCCCGGGGACTATTGCTGACCTACGCGACCACCAGCATCCTCAAGGCCGCCGTCAACCGCACACGACCCAACGGCGATGATTACTCCTTTCCTTCGGGGCATACGGCCGCGGCCTTCACGACCGCCGGGGTCGTTACCCGGCGTTACGGTGGTTGGCTCGGCGGAGTGTCCATCGGACTGGGAGTCCTGACGGCCATGGGGCGCATGGAGGACGTGAAACATTATGCTTCGGACGTGGTGGCCGGCGCGACGATCGGATGGATCATCGGTCGCACCGTGGCGCGGAAAGATCCCAATGAACAAACGGCCTGGCAGGTGGTGCCCTTTGGGAATGGCCTGGCGATGGTAAAGAGTTTCTGACCCGCGATCCCGATATAAATAGCGCCGCTCCATTCGAAGCGGCGCCCATCTCATTTAAACAACCGATGCCTATTTCTTGTCCCGGGGAAAGCTGCCGGGGGTCTGCGGCGCCTGCACCGGTTCAGCCTTAATCTTCTGCAGCAGCACCTCGACGGCCTTTTCCAGCTGGGGATCCCTGCCGGCGATCACCTCATGGGGAAGATTGTCGATCTCGATGGTGGGCTCGACTCCGTAGTTCTCCACGTCCCACTCGCCGTCCACGTTGAACAGGCCGAATTCAGGGAAGGTCACCTGGCCGCCATCCATCAGGCCGATGCCGCGGCTGATGCCGATCAGACCGCCCCAGGTCCGGGTGCCGACCACCTCGCCCAGTTCATAGAACTTGAAGTAGTAGGGCAGGGCGTCGCCCCCGCTGCCGGCGTAACCGTTGGTGATCATGGCCATGTGGCCGAGGAAGGCCGTGCCCGGCGTGCGCCATTCATGGCCGTAGCGGGGTTTCCACAGGTTGACCAGCTTCTGGCGCAGGGTGTTCATGAAGAAATCGGGAATGAACCCGCCGGCGTTGAACCGCTCGTCGATGATCAGGCCTTCCTTGCGCAGGTTCGGATAAAACCCTTTGGCGAAGCCGATCTGACCGCCGACGGCGGTGTTGGGCATGTGCAGGTAGCCGATCCTGCCGTCTGACAGCTCATCGACCCGGCGCCGATTTTCCTGCACCCAGGCTTCGTAACGCAGATCTCCATCGTTGCCGATGGGCACCACGGTGGTTTCCCGGCTGTCGGCGCCGTTGGGATTGGGCCCAATCTCCAGGACGACCTGCCGGCCGACCTTGTTTTCGAACAGGCTGTAGGGGTTGGTGCCGGCCGACAGGGACACGCCGTCGACCTTCAGAATGTAATCGTCGCGGCCGACTTCCTGACCCGGCTGGTTCAGAGGGGTGGGCGTGTCGGAGTTCCAGTCCCGTTCGCTGAAGATGCGGCCGAAACGGTAGCGGTCGCTTTCGCGGTCCAGCTCGAAGGTGCAGCCGAGCAGACCCGTGCCGACCTTATCGGCTTGCGGCATGTCGCCGGGCCGGACATAGGAGTGGGAGCTGTTCAGTTCACCGATCATCTCACCCAGGACGTAACTGAAATCCGCCCCGTGGGCGACAAAGGGGATGAGCTGGCCGTAACGCTCGTACATGTGATCCCAGTCCACCCCGTGCATGCCGGGATCGTAGAAGAAATCACGCTCCTGCCGCCAGGCGTCGCGGAACATCTGGCGCCATTCCGCCCGGGGATCGATTTTGACCTGCATCTCATCGGTCCGCAGGGGCTTTTCGGCCGGCTCCTGGTCGGCCTTGGCGTCGATGATGCCGAACTTGCCGTCGCTGGTGTAGAGGATCTTCTTTCCGTCGGCCGAAAGGGTGAAACCGCTGACCTTGGGCAGCACCGTCTCGGCTTCGCGTTCGGCCATGTCGAAGACCATGATGTCGGACCCCGCCCGCCGGGCGGCACGGCCTCCTCCGGCGGTGAAGGGACGGCTATTGTAAAAGAGTTTGCCGTCGGCGAAATGCAGGTTGAAGAAGTTGCCCTGGGAGACGTCCAGTTCGACCATCCGGTCGGCCAGACCCTCGAGGTCGATCTCGATGGGTTCCTTTTCCTCGCTTTTTTCTTCGTCCTCATCCCCGTTCTCTTCGTCCTTGCCCTCGTTCTCTTCGCCGGAAGTTTCCTCGTCATCCTCGTCCCCGTTGACCCCGGCTTCATCGCTTTCCGGCGGGAAGGGATGCTCCACGTCCTCGCGCAGGGTCACCAGGTACAGGCCGTCCATGTTGGTCCACAGGGGCTTGAGGTCGAACCCGCCCAGGGTGGGGCTGAAGTTCCGGGCCGACGCGAAGAACAGGTACTTGCCTTCGTCGTCGAAGCAGGGTGAGGTATCGTTGGTGAAATCAGTGGTCAGGCGATGGGACTTGCCGTCGGCAATGTTGTAGAGAAAGATCGAGGTGAAATTGTTCTCCTCGTCCTTGGCATAGGCCAGCCATCCGCCCTGGGGACTCCAGTTCCAGCTCTGGATCTCGTCGCCGGCGCCCTGGTCCACTTTTTTCATCTTGCCGCTGTCGGCGTCCACGACCCACAGGTTCATGGCCGCGTCGCTGACCGCCAGATGTTTGCTGTCGGGAGACCAGTCGAGCTGCATCTTGTAGGTCTTGCTGCCGGTGGTGAGCTGTTTTTCCTGGCCCTTGCCGTCGGCGTCGCGCACCCAGATCTCGTACTCACCGGTGCGGTCGCTGAGGTAGGCCACGTGTTTACCGTCGGGCGACCAGGCGGCTTCACGCTCGCGGATGCCCGGCGTCGTGGTCAGGTTACGGATGTTCCCCTTTTCGGCGGGGACTGTGAAGATGTCCCCGCGGGCGGACAGCACGGCCCTGTTTGCGTCCGGGGAAAGGTCGCCCCCGCCGATACGATCCTCGACATCCTTGATGGTCGGACGTGTCAGGACGAGGTCGCTGAACAGGGAAACGGTTACCCGGCGGGTTTCTTCGGTGGCCAGGTCCAACACGTACAGCCAGCCACCGTTTTCATAGACGATGGCGCCGGGGCCGAGGCTGGGGTTCTTCACGTCGTATTCGTCGTGGTCGGTCGCCTGGTGATGTTCCCCGTTGGTCGTGTCGTAGACCCAGATTTGAAGACGTCCGGTCTTGTCGCTGTTGTAGTAGATCTTGTCGCCGGACCACATCGGGAAATTGTCGCTGCCGACCCAATCAGTGATCTGCCGGGTATCGTTCGTGTCGAAGTCGTAGACCCAGATGTCCTGGGCCATGCCTCCCTTGTACCTCTTCCAGGTGCGGTTTTCGCGGCTGTTGCGATTGAAGGCGATCTTCTTGCCGTCCGGCGAATAACTCGACAGACCGGCCGTGGGCAGAATGATGCGCCGGGGCAGGCCGCCGTCGGTGCTCACGGTGAAGAGCTGGTCGTCCCGGCCGGTGCGGCTTTCGCGAGGCGACTGGAACCGGACACTCTTGCCGTCGGGCTGCCAGTCGATGACCCGGTCCCACGCGGGATACCAGGTCAGGCGGACGGGCTCCCCGCCGCTCGTGGGGATGGTGTAGACGTCGCGATTGCCGTCGTAGTTGCCGGAAAAGGCGATGGTACTGCCGTCGGGGCTGAATTTGGGCTGGCTCTGGTACCCCACCGATCCGGTGAGTCGGCGGGCCTGTCCGCCCTGGGCCGAAACGGTCCAGAGGTCACCGGCATAGGTGAAGACGATGGTGTCGCCGTGGATGTCGGGATTGCGCAGCAGGCGCATGTCGTTCGGGTCGGGATCGCCCATCACGGGGTCCGCGGCCTGGACGGCGGCCGTAACGAAGGTGGACAAAAGGATTGTCAGGATCGCCCAGACGGCAAATCGGGTTTTCAGTGACGGCAGGATTATCATCAATGACCTCCAGAGGAGATTTGGGCCCCCGCGAGGGAACCGGGACGAGCTGGTGATTCGGCCACGGCGTAGATGAGACCGGCGATGACGGCGACGTTGCGGGCCATGAGATCCGGGTCGACCTTCTCGAAGGTGTCGGCCCGGGAGTGATGCACGTCGAAGTAATGGGTGGTGTCGACCCGGTGACCGACGCCGGGCACGCCTTCGCGGACGATGGGTCCGATGTCGACTCCCGATCCGCCTTTGGAAACATTCCACTCCGCGGGCGCGACACGGGCCAGGGGAGCTGTGACAAGGGCCAGATCGGCGACCACGACGCTGTCGGCGTCGACGGAGAATCCTCGCGGGGCGAAGGCTCCCGAATCGCTTTCGATGGCCAGTACATGGCGGTCCAACTCGTCCCGGTGGGATTCAAGATAGGCCTCGCCTCCATAGCCTCCCATTTCTTCACCAGTGAAATGAACAACCCGCACAGTACGGCGGGGGCGCAGGTCTTGTTTCAGCAGAATGCGCGCCGCGGCCATGGCCAGGACCACGCCGGCGCCGTCGTCCTGGGCGGCGGTGCCCACATCCCAGGAATCGAGGTGACCTGAGACCAGGACGAACTCCTCGGGCAGCTCCCGGCCCCGGATGTCGCCGATAATGTTATAGCTGGTGGTTTCCCCATGATTGGTGGCTTCCATGTACAAGTGAACACGTGGTTTAAGGCCCCTTTCACACATCCGGTACAGGCGGCCGGCGTCTTCGACGGTCAGCGCGGCGATGGGAATACGAGGCGCGTCCTGGTCATAACGCATCATGCCTGTGTGCGGAGCGCCAAGGCTCACATCGGTGACCGACCGGATGAGAACGGCGACGGCCCCATGGCGCGCAGCGGCGCTGGCCCCCTTCATCCGGTATTGCACTGTCATGCCGTAACCCTGCCAGGGCATGTTGAAGAGCACGATCTTCCCCTGGGCTTCAGCGGCGCGGGTTTCCAGTTCTTCGAAATTGCGGACGGCCAGGATGTCGGCCTCGATACCGTCCGGTCCGGTGCCGTCGCTTTGTCCCATACCGATCAGATCCAGCTCGAACTTCACCGGACCGGTGCATCGCGCCCATTCAACACCGCGAGTCCAGTGGGGCACGGTGACCGGTTCGGTCCACACGCTGTCGAATCCCGCCTCCCGCATGGAACTTTCGGCCCAGGCGATGGCCCTTTTCATGCCGACCGATCCGATCAGGCGATGACCGATCGTGTCGCACAACTCGCCGAGCATGTCATAGGCGTACCCGTCGGTCAGGGCGGAGTCCACCAGGGCCGAGAGGGTGGGGTCCGTTTTGACCAATTCCCGGGCGGTCGGGGCGGAGCGGGCGGATGGCTCAGCGGTCGGCGTGGGGGCCTGGGAGCAAGACACCAACCCGCACAAGGCAATCAGGCCCGGAACCACCCAAGGGGCGAACTGGAGCATGCAGACTCCTTGGGATGAGGTGAGATGGGAGGTGAAATCGTTCGGGAAGATACCATCAATTGAAGTGTTCGTCACCTGGGTTGAGCATTGTCAAAGGGCCCCTGGTTGGCGAAGGTGGATCCGGCCCAGGGCGAATTGCTGCCTTCATCGCCGCCCGTGGTCGCGCGGCGGTCGGGACTTGTTGAGCGGCTCCACAAATTGAGGGTGTACCGGTTGATCGTGCGGAGTTGATGCTGGGAGTGTTGGCTACCCTGTTGAAAACAAATGAGTTAC
>CBDURF010000152.1:0-8338 GCA_965369705.1 uncultured bacterium | reverse complement strand
CCGCGAGGGCGGCCGCACCGTCGGCGCCGGCGTGGTGGCCAAGATCCACGAGTAGTTTTTCCCGGCGGGGGCTCCAGCGAGCCCCCGCCACGCAGACAGTCAAGACTGAACACCCGCAGGGGTTACGCGAAAGGCGAGCAGGCGCCGGCCGGACAATCGGCAGGTGACGCTGGAGTAGCCATCGCCGAGGAGAAGAAGTGGCTCGACAGAAAATCAAAATCAGGTTGAGGGCTTACGAGGCGGCGGTCCTGGATCGTTCCGCCGAGGTCATCGTGGCCACCGCGCTGAAGACCGGGGCGCTGGTGCGGGGGCCGATTCCCCTGCCCACCAAGAAGTCCATCTACACGGTTCTGCGCTCACCGCACGTCGACAAGAAGTCGCGGGAGCAGTTCGAGATCAGGGTCCACAAGCGGTTGATCGAGATCGAGAACTCGACTCCGCAGACGACCGAATTCCTTAAGAAACTGACCCTCCCGGCCAGCGTGGACGTCGAGATAAAGGTCTGATTCCACTGCGTGGAGCGGTTTGTAAGGGAGCTATGACAATGATCGGTCTGATCGGCAAGAAACTCGGCATGACCCGGACGTTCCAGGAGGACGGCCGCAGCATCCCCGTTACGGTCATCCAGGCGGGGCCTTGCGTCATCACGCAGGTCAAGAACGAGGAAAACGCAGGCTACAGCGCAATCCAGATGGGATTCGGCGCCAAGAAGCCCAAGAACACTCCTCTGCCCATGCAGGGCCATTTCCGGAAGGCGGGAACCGAACCCCTGCGGACGGTGGCCGAATTCCGGGTCGAAGAGGAGCACGAGTACAAGCTGGGCGATACGGTCAACGTGTCGCTGCTTTCGGAAATCGAGATGGTCGACGTAACCGGGACCACCAAGGGCCGCGGCTTTTCGGGCACCATCAAGCGCCACAATCATCATCGTGGACCTGACGGCCACGGTTCGAAGAACGTGCGGAGGTCCGGCTCGATCGGCATGCACACGTTCCCCGGCCGGGTCCTGCCCGGCAAGGCGATGCCCGGCCAGTACGGCAACAAGCAGGAAACCAAGAGAAACCTGAAGATCGTCGCCGTTGACCAGGAAAAGAATCTGCTCCTGGTCAAGGGCAGCGTCCCGGGGCACAAGAACGGGATCGTTTTTATTCGGCCCAGCCGGTAGATACCGAGCGGGTCCGGCGGGACCGGAAACGAACGAGGTAAAGAAATGGCAACGGCAAAACTCTACAGCGGAGCTGGCGAAGCGAAGGGAACGGTGGATCTGCCCGCCTCCCTCTTCGAGCAGCCCGTCCATCGGCAGGCTCTGTACGAAGCCGTGCGGAACTACCTGGCCAACAAGCGCCAGGGGACCCACGACACCAAGACCAGGGCCGAGGTGAAGGCCTCCACGGCCAAATTGTACCGCCAGAAGGGTACGGGTCGCGCCCGGGCCGGTTCTGCGGGCAGCCCCACGAGAATCGGCGGCGGAGTGGCATTCGGTCCCCATCCCAGGGACTACAGCTACACTCTGCCCAGGAAGATCAAGCGCCGGGCGCTCATGAGCGCCCTGAGTGATCGGGCCGGCAACGAACGGATCTCCGTCATCGAAGATTTCGAGATGGACGTGCCCAAGACCCGGACTCTGGCCAACATCTTCAAGGCCATGGATCTGGATGGTCGGCACACCCTGCTGATTCTGGATCGGGAGGGAGACAATATCTACCGGTCCGCTCGCAACCTCAAGGGTGTCCGGGTGCTGCGCTCCAACGAGCTCAACGCCTACACCATCCTGTGGGCCGACAACCTGGTTTTCACCCAGAAGGCCCTCAGCGGCGCCGAGGAGGTGTTCGGGTCATGAAGGACTTGAGCAAGGTCATCAAGCGTCCCCTGATCACCGAGCAGGGCGCCCGGATGCGCGAACAGCACAACCAGTACTATTTCGAGGTGGCCCCGGAGGCCAACAAGCACGAAATCAGGCAGGCTGTGGAGCACTTTTTCGGAGTCAAGGTCACCCAGGTGCGGACCATGAACTACCGCGGCAAGATCAAGCGCATGGGTCGTTTCGAGGGCAAGCGGGCCGACTGGAAAAAGGCCGTGGTGACGCTGGCCAAGGACGATTCAATCGACCTCTTCGAAATCGTCTAGCACGAGGAGAAGGATAGAATGGCAATCAGGAAACTCAAGCCTGTTACCCCGACCCAGCGGTTCCGGACCGTCGCTGATTTCAGCGAGATCACCCGGACCGAGCCGGAGAAATCCCTGCTCGAGCCGCTGAGCAAAAAGGGCGGCCGGAACAATCGCGGCCGGATCACGGTCAGGCATCGGGGCGGCGGCCACAAGCGGCGTTACCGCAAGATCGATTTCAAGCGGAACAAGCACGAAGTGCCCGCCAAGGTGTTCAGCATCGAGTACGATCCGAACCGCAGCGCCCGTATCTGCCTGCTGCACTATATCGACGGCGAGAAGCGCTATATCCTGTGGCCCAAGGGCGTGCAGGTCGGCGACCAGATCCTCGCCGGGGCCCAGGCCCCCTACAATCCCGGCAACGCCCTGCCCTTGGAGAAGATCCCCCTGGGGACGCTGGTGCACAATATCGAGCTGAACATCGGCAAGGGCGGCCAGATGGCCCGCAGCGCCGGCTCCTTCGCCCAGGTGATGGCCAAGGAGGGTGATTACGTCACCCTGCGCCTGCCCAGCGGCGAGGTGCGCATGGTCCACTCCCGGTGCTACGCCACCATCGGAGAAGTCGGCAACGCCGAACACGAGAACATCGTCAGCGGCAAGGCGGGTCGGAGCCGTTGGCTGGGACGCCGCCCGACCGTTCGCGGTGTGGCCATGAACCCGGTCGACCATCCCCACGGCGGCGGTGAAGGCCGAACCAGCGGCGGGCGTCACCCCGTCAGCCCCTGGGGCATGCCGACCAAGGGTTTCAAGACGCGCAAGAAGCAGCCTTCGGACGCCTTCATCGTGCGGCGCCGCAAGGTCAAGAAAAAGTAGAACCGGAGGATTTACAGGACATGGCGAGATCAATCAAGAAGGGACCTTTCATCGAGGCTTCCCTCCTGGCCAAGGTCGAGAGCCTGAACAGCAAGAACGAAAAGCGTGTCGTCAAGACCTGGTCGCGGCGCTCGACGATCATTCCGGAGTTCCTGGGCCACACCATCGCCGTGCACAATGGCCGGCAGTTCGTGCCCGTGTACATTCAGGAAAACATGGTGGGCCACAAGCTTGGCGAGTTCGCTCCGACGCGGACCTACCGCGGGCACACCAGCAAGAAGTAGTAACCGGAGGTTGTACAGATGGAGGCACGTTCCGTCTCCCGTTTCATCCGGATTTCGCCCCGCAAGGCCAGACTGGTGGCCGATCTGATCCGGGGCAAGAACGTGGATGAAGCAATGGGCATTCTTGCCCTGACACCGAAAAAGGCCTCGCCGATTCTGCGCAAGGCCGTGTTGTCGGCCACCGCGAACGTTCAGTTCATGAACGACGGGCATGTGGCCATGACGAACTCCGACATCTTCATCAAGGAGATTCGGATCGATGAAGGCCCCACGCTCAAGCGGATTCGTCCGCGGGCCCAGGGTCGGGCGTTCCGCATCCACAAGCCGACGAGCCACATCAAGGTCATCGTCGAAGCCAGGGTTTGACGCAAGCGGTGACCGCTAGTTCTGCAGGGCTGAAGAGCCCGTCTGGAAGAGGATAGAGCCTGCCCCGGTCAATGAGGGCGGCCAAAGGAAGGAAGACCATGGGTCAGAAGACACATCCGATCGGGTTCCGGTTGGGAATCGTCAAGGACTGGAACTCCAGCTGGTTCAATGAAAAGAACTTCGCCGACTGGCTGAACGAGGATCTGCTCATCCGCAAGTACGTGATGGCGCGGGTCGGCAATGCCGGGGTGGAGTCGGTCAAGATCAAGCGGTTCCGCGACAAGGTCATCATCATCGTGGCCACCAGCCGGCCCGGCGTGGTGATCGGCAAGAAGGGGACCAAGGCGGACCAGCTTCGCGCCGAGCTGCAGAAGATGATCGGCAAAAACGTCAAGCTGGATGTGGACGAGGTCAAGAAGCCCGAATTGAGCGCACCCCTGGTCGCCGACCACATCGCCGCCCAGCTCGAGGGCCGGGTCGCCTTCCGCCGGGCCATGAAGAAATCCATCGCCACGGCCATGCGGATGGGCGCCAAGGGGATCAAGATTCGCTGCGCCGGCCGTCTGGGCGGAGCGGAAATGGCCCGCATCGAGTCCTATCACGACGGCAGTGTGCCCCTGCACACGTTGCGTGCGGACATCGATTACGGAACCGCGACCGCGCGGACCCAGTACGGCGCCATCGGCGTCAAGGTCTGGATCTGCAAGGGCGAGATCTTTCCCAGCGAGTTCAAAGAGCAGATGCGCAAGCAGGTAGTCGAGCAGCGCGCCTAGCGCACCAAACGAAGAGGACGATGTAACATGTTGATGCCGAAGCGCACCAAGTTCAGGAAGATGCACAAGGGCCGCAACCGGGGCATGGCCTCCCGCGGTACCACCATCTCCTTCGGCGATTACGGCCTGATGGCTACCACCGCGGGCTGGCTCAGCAGTCGCCAGATCGAGGCCACGCGTATCGCCATCACCCGCCGCATGAAGCGTGTGGGTCAGGTCTGGATCCGGGTTTTTCCGGACAAACCCATCACCATGAAACCCGCCGAAACCCGGATGGGCAAGGGCAAGGGCGCTCCGGAGTATTGGGTTGCCGTGGTCAGGCCCGGGCGGATCCTGTTCGAGATCAACGGGGTCGATAACGACCTGGCCAAGGAGGCCCTGAACCTCGGCGCGGCCAAACTGCCGTTCAAGACGCGCATTGTCAGCCGGACGGGAGATGTGTGATGAAGAAAGCCAACGAATTGCGGGATCTGCCCCTCGAGGAGCTCGAAACCCTGGAGCGGGAAAAATCTGAAGATCTGATGAACCTGAAGATCAAGCTCAACATGCGAGCTGTGGACAATCCCCTGCAGGTGCGTATGGCGCGGCGGGAAATCGCGGTTCTCAAGACCCTAATCACTGAGAAGAAAGCCGCGCGCTAGGGCGGTGGTCGATGGCCCGGCGGACAACCCGGCGGCGCCAGGGAGAAGGAATGATGGGCAATACCGAACGAAACATGAGAGCCGTCCGGATCGGCCAGGTCGTGTCCTCCAAAATGGACCAGACCGTGGTCGTCAAGGTCAGCCGCCGGTTCCCGCATCCCCTTTACAAGAGGATCATTACGCGGACCGCCAAGCTCGTGGCTCACGATGCGGAAAACGAATGCCGGGAAGGCGACGTGGTGAAGGTCATGGCCTGCCGTCCCCTCTCCAAGACCAAGCGCTGGCGGGTCTCCGAGATCCTGGAAAAGGCCAAGTAGCCCACAAGGAATGATGCAATGATTCAGGAATCAACAAGATTGACCGTTGCGGACAATTCGGGGGCCAAGGTCGTCGAATGTTTCCGCGTCCTGGGCGGATCGCGCAGGCGTTACGCCCGGGTGGGCGACATCATCGTCGCCGCCGTGAAATCGGCCATTCCCAACGGAAACGTCAAGAAGGGCCAGGTCGTCAGATGCGTGGTCGTCCGGACCAGGAAGGAAATCGGCCGCAAGGACGGTACCTACATCCGGTTCGGCGACAACGCCGCGGTCATCCTCGCCGAGGACAGCCAGGAGCCCGTCGGCACCCGTATCTTCGGTCCGGTGGCCCGTGAGCTGCGCGAGAAGAAGTTCATGAAGATCGTATCTCTCGCGCCGGAGGTCCTGTAATGCGAATCCGCAAGAACGACTTGGTCCGGGTGATCTCCGGCAACGACAAGGGCAAGGAGGGCAAGATCCTGAAGGTCTTTCCCGCCACGAACCGTGTCATCATCGAGAAGGTCAACATGATCAAACGTCACACGAGGGCCAGCAAGGATGTTCCCCAGGGTGGGATCATCGAGAAGGAGGGCCCGGTCAACGCCTCCAACGTCATGCTGGTCTGCCCCACCACGGGCAAATCGACCCGCATCGGCAAGGATATCCTGTCTGATGGTTCCCGCGCGCGCGTGAGCAAGCGGAGCGGCGAGATGTTGAACGACTAGATGCTGGCAAGCTGCGAGGTACGAACAGGTGCCGCGCTGCCGGAAGGAATGAACAATGGCTGCTGTTAAGCCCCGCATGAGGGAAAAATTCGAACAGGAAGTGGCCGCGGCCCTGCAGGAGAAGTTCGCCTATACGAGCTCCATGCAGATACCGAAACCGGTGAAGGTCGTGATCAACATGGGATTGGGCAAGGCCCCGACGAATCCCAAGATTCTGGAAAGCGCCGTGGCGGAACTCGAGACCATCACCGGTCAGAAGGCCGTCAAGACCAAGGCCCGCAAGTCCATCTCGAATTTCAAGCTTCGGGAAGGCATGAGCATCGGCGCGAGGGTCACGCTGCGCGACCAACGGATGTGGGAGTTCCTGGACCGCTTCATCAACGTGGCGCTGCCCCGCATCAGGGATTTCCGCGGCGTTTCCACCAGGTTGAGCGGCAGGGGCGATTACACGGTGGGACTGAAGGACCAACTCATCTTCCCGGAGATTGAGTACGACAGGATCGACGAGACCCGGGGCATGAACGTAACAATCGTGACCACGGCCAGAAATGACGAAGAAGGACGCGAACTTTTGCGCCTCTTGGGAATGCCGTTCAGGCGCTAAGGAGGATTGATCTGTGGCCAGGAAAGCTTTGATAGCCAAGTCTGGTAGGAAGCCCAAATTCAAGGTTAGGGCTTACAACCGGTGCCGCCGCTGCGGCCGGCCCCGGGGTTTCATCAGGAAGTTCGGTATTTGCCGTATCTGTTTCCGGCAACTCGCCCTCAAAGGTGACATCCCGGGTGTCACCAAGGCCAGTTGGTAAAGAGAACCAGGAGCTAATGCAATGAGTATGACCGATCCAATCGCGGATATGTTGACTCGTATCCGGAACGCCATCCAGGCGGGACACCGGAGAGTCGAAATTCCCGCTTCCAACCAGAAGCGGGCGATGGCCCACCTGCTCAAGAAGCAGGGTTACATCGACAAGATCGAGGAAATCGACAACAACGCCCAGGGTACCCTGCGTCTGTTCCTGAAGTACTACATCCGGGATGGGCAGAGGGTCGGCGTCATTGAGGGGATCCAGCGGGTCAGTCGTCCCGGCCGCCGGATCTTCGCCGGCAAGGACAACATCCCCAAGGTGTGCGGCGGGTATGGCATTTCCATCCTGTCGACGAACCAGGGCATTCTCACTGGGCACCAGTGCCGGATGCGGGGCGTCGGCGGCGAGGTGCTGTGCGAGGTCTGGTAGTCGTCACCCTGGTTTATCCGCTGGTTTATCCAGCAATGCGGAGGAATTGAAATGTCGCGCATTGGCAAGAACCCGATCCCCATCCCCTCCGGGGTGACCGTCAAGATCGACGGGAACACCTCGGTGGTCAAGGGGCCCAAGGGTGAGCACACGCAGCACATCCCCGAAGGTCTGACCTTCGAGGAGAAGGATGGACTGCTGACCGTCAACCGGCCGGACGACTCCAAAACGGTCCGGGCCAAGCACGGACTGGTGCGGTCCCTGATCGCCAACCAGATCCACGGGGTCACCGAAGGGTTCGAGAAGAAGCTCGAGATCATCGGCGTGGGTTACCGGGCCGCCGTCAAGGGCAATGTATTGGATCTGCAGCTGCAGTTCAGCCATCCGGTGGAATACTCCATTCCGGAGGGAATCACGATCACCTGTTCCGACGCGACCCACATCACGGTCGCCGGTATCGACAAGCAAAGGGTGGGACAGGTTGCCGCGGAGATCCGTTCCTACCGGAAGCCCGAACCCTACAAGGGCAAGGGAATCCGGTACGTCGGCGAATACGTGATCAGAAAGGCCGGCAAGGCGGCTGGCAAGTAAGTAAGACCGTCTGGTCGAGAGGTGAACCAAAATGAGTGATCTCAACAGGAAACGGCGCCAGGTCAGGCTGAAGCGGAAGGCCAGTATCCGCAAGAAGTTGTCCGGCACCGCCGAGCGGCCCCGGGTGACCGTCACCCGCAGCCACAAGTACATCTACGCCCAGGTCATCGACGATGACACCGGCAGCACCCTGCTTTGCTTTGACAGTAGGAGTGCCGTCGCGGTGGAGGTCCCCGAAGGCATCGCGGACAAGTGCGCGATAGCCTACGGCGTGGGCCGGACCGTCGCCGATCTGGCCAAGGAGAAGGGGATCGCCGCCATGGTTTTCGACCGTAACGGCTATCTCTATCACGGGCGTGTTGCCGCCCTGGCCCGCGGGCTCAGGGACGGCGGAATCGAAGTCTAGACCTTTCCGGTGAAGGCCGGCAAGCGAGACAGGAGCATTTCAGAT
>CBDURF010000151.1:0-8389 GCA_965369705.1 uncultured bacterium | reverse complement strand
TTCCGGACACCCGTAGGGCGCGGAGATTGGGGAATTCCCCTGCCACCTTTTCATCCGCCGGGCGCCAAACCTCGAGAGGATCCCCATTGGGCGCCAGAAGATGGATCTGGCCCTGCCCGGACAGGGTCATTGTTCGGGCAGGCGAACCTTCCATGATGGCGACACGTCCATCGGAAAGCTGACAAAGGTCGAAGGCTCCTGTCGTCTCCCCCGGCCCTTCGCCCTGGCTGCCGTAGGTCCGGACCACCTCGCCGTCGCTGTCGACCTCGTGGGCCTGGTTCAATTGGGTATCCAGAAGCAGGACGTTTCCGTTTTGCGCCGCCGCGGCTTTTTTGATCCGACCTATCAGGATGTCGGCGTCCTCACCGCAGTCCAGACGCCAGAATTCCTGTAAGGTCAGGGTGGAAAGGGTGGATTCGGGGTTTGGGTTGGTTACCAAGGGGAGGTTGGTGTAGTCGGTCAAGTCCTGGGTTGCATGGCTTGGTACGGACAGGGCAAGAAAAATCAGGGAAAGGCAAGTTGTGGGGAAACCATTCACGATATCCTCGATTTCATGGATGTTTCGGTTGACGATCTACTCCAAAGGCCGATAGAGCTGCTTCAGTAGATTCAGGTCATCAGCCTTCAGAACCCGCAACCCGAACAGCGCGGCGGGGTACAGCACGGTCGTGACAAGTATCGAAACCAGGAAGGGCCCCCACCCCGCGTCAACCGGCAACCGATTCCAGGCGATACCCCAACCGGGGAAAACCACGCCGACCAACAAGACGGTCGCAAACCAGGCTGCCCCCATCGCAAGCGGCGGTCCGAGCAGGGCGCGCCCGAGCGGCGGCCGGTAATCGGTGCGGTTCAGGTAGAACACGTGCAGCCCGAAGCTGATGATCATGCTGACGATGGTGGCCACCGAAGCCCCGAAGTAGGTGTAGGCCGGAATCAGGTACCAGTTCAGCGCGATGTTGGCCAGCATCGACACCAGCCCGATGGTCACGAACACCTTTTCCCGGTCCGCGGTGATCAACAGCCGGTTGAAGACGGTGGCCGCCGCGTTCAGGGGCAGGCCCCAGATCACGATCTGCATCACCGGGATCGAGTCGTTCCAGCGGATATCCGCATCGAACCAGCGTATGATGGGCCCGGCCGTGAAAGTGATCAGGAGCGTCAAAGGCAGGACCGCGATCATCATGAACCGCAGCGCGCGTTCACCCAGGCGGACGGTATCTTCGGTGGTCTGCATGCCGTAACGGGCCATGGCCGGGAACAGGGCGGTACCGATCAGCCCGGGCAGCAGCAGCATGACGTCGAAGGCCTGGTGACCCTGCCCGTAGATGCCGGCGGCCGCCTCGCCCACCATCCTTTCCAGCATGACGATGTCGATCTTGGTGTAGATCACCCCGAAGGTCGTCGCCAGGAACAGGGGCAGGCCCAGTTTGGCCATGTCCCACATGCCGGGCGTCGGCCTGCCTTCCGGATCCTTGAGTGTCCAGGGCCCGGTCTTCAGGAACATCAAGGGCGCCATGACCGCCAGCCGTGTCACCTGGCTGGCCAGGTTGGCCCAGATGATCCCCATCACGCCGTAACCGGCGTCCAGCCACCACCAGCCCAGCCCGAAGTAGACGACCGCCGAGGCCATCTGGCCCAGGGTCTGGTACTGGACCTTCTCGTGAGCCTGGAGCACGGAGTCGCAGGCCATGCCCCCCGATTCGATGAAGATGCCCAGGGTGAGGATCAACACCGCCTCACGGGTCAGCGCCTCGTAACCCGCCACGCTGACGAAACCGAATATGAAGAGATAGCTGATTGCGCTCACGACCCATCGGATCCGCATGGTCGCCCAGAAAAGCGGCAGGGTGAGGACCTTGGCCCGGGTGATCTCCCGGGTCAGCAGCACGCCCAGGCCGAAACGCGAAACCGTCAACAGGATGGTGTTGATGCTCAGGGCGGTGACCAGGATGCCGAGACCGTCGGGGCCCAGGATGGGAGTCATCTTCTTGCGCAGGAAAAGGGCCAGCACGCGGCCGCTGAACAGACCGATGGTCAGCAGGATGGTGTTCTTGGCGACGCTGCGTGTAGCTGACAAGGTTCTCTTTCCCTGCGGCGGAGTCCCCTAGAAGAATCCGCGAGTGATCGCGGTGATGACCGGGCTGCCGTCCCCGTTCAGATCCCAGGCCAGGTCGATCCGTGCGATCTGGCTGTTGGCGGACCGGGTCGGACCGAATCGTAGCCCAAAACCGGCTTCGTGGCGAATGCCGGATTGGTCCCGGTCCTCGTCACTCCACCAGGCGCTGCCCCCGCTGTAGAAACCGGCAAAGCCCATGCGGAACAGGCCCAGCAGTTCCCAGGGCATGGCCTTGCCCTGTTCTACATTCCAGCGGACCAGATGATCGCCCGCCATACCGTCGAAGCCAAGGGTCCGCATACCGCGGTCCAGGCCCAGCAGCAGGGCCCGCGATCCGTTGAGGTTCCGGCCCTGGCCGTACTCGGCAAAGAGGCGGGTGATCCAGGGGGTTGTCTGGGAGCCCGCAGTGGCGATCCACCCGGTCATAAAATCGTAGCGATAATACTGTACGTCCCGGCTGCCGGTGGTGGCTTCGCCCAATCCGTGCAGGAGCAGGAAACCACCCGCCAGCGGCGCCCATTTCGTGAACAGACCCTCGGCATGGAAGCGGGATTCCCCGTACCCGGTTGTCGAGCCCAACCGGCCACCCGCCGGACCGGCTTTGAGATCGAACTCGAGATCCGTGGAAAGGTCCTCCACCGGACCATACTGCAGAACGAAACGCCCCTTGGCCCAGGCGCGCCCGATGCTGTGCAGCCAGACGTAGGGAAACACGGTGGTGCCCTGGTCGCGGGCGAAGGGCCGGCCCGGTTCGGCGAGCCAGGATAGATCCTCGGTTCGGCCATCGGACAGCAGATAGTCCTGTTCGTACAGATCGAAAACCGTCCGCCGCACCCTGACCCCACCCCCCAGCCGCCAGATGCGTCCCTCGTCCGACCGACTCAAACGCCACTGGAAGCCGGCTGACATTCCCGAATCGTGGAAGGGAAGCTTGGCAAAGAGACTGGCAGTGCCTGTGGGATCGACGCCCGCCGGCCCTGCGTTGCTCAGGTAGTAGCGTTTGTCCGCGAGATTTTCCCAGAACCTGACATCCATGGTCCAGGCGTCGCCCTGGGCGTAGAAGGGCCGGCTCAGGAAAACCTGACGCACGTAACCGTCCTGCCGGCTGGCGTAGTCGATCCCCAGATGCAGTCCCGTGCCGAACAGTCGTCGCTGCCGAAACCACAGATTCCAAAAAGAGGTGTTTTCGTCCTCACCCAGGCCCGCGCCCACCGTTACCCCGTGCCCCAGGAAGTTCCTATCGGAAAGCGACACATTCCAGCGCTGGTCTCCGCCCGAGGCCAGGGAATAGGAAAAACTTGTGCGCAGGGTCCACGATTCGCGGGTGGTGACCCGGATGTTCACCCGGCCGTCGCTGGTCGTGTCGACGGCGGTCACGCGAACATTGTTGAGGTACCCCAGCGCACGCAGGTTCCGCTCGGTTTCGGCGAGCCGGTCGGGGTTGAAAACATCCCCGCTCTCGAACAGCAACTCCCGGCGCAGCACGTAATGCCTGGTGTTGAAATGCAGCCCGTTCATGGTCCGGCGCAGGAAGCGCAGGCCGCTGTTTGTGTTCCGGACCTCGTTTTCGGAAAAAATATCCCGGGAGTCGATCTCGATCTCGCCGACGACCAAGGGTGTGCCGAGGGACTCCGTCTGGTCGGCCGCGTGGACCATGGTCGCCACTACCATCATTATTGTCAGCAGAAGGCGGACAAACCGTCTGTCATGTATGCCATTTTGGCGGCTTTTTCCTGCCAGAAGTGGGCTCGACAATTCTGGCTGTCTCGAATCACAGTCCTTTTGATGAATGCATAACTTGTTATATTTATGAGAGTTATTGTTTTTCATCCGTGTGGATTTCCGGATTGGCACGGCCATTGATAATAGGCCAGTGAAAGCAAAATCCTTGGGCCGTGACCGACTGGCCCAACTTCATAACACAAGTCCAAGAGGAGGACCAGACATGAATACCCTGTTTCCCGTGACCCGCATGCTCGATGCCGCCCTGAACAGCCATCTGGACAACTGGAACCAAGCCGATGGATCCAGCGGCCGCACGCCCCGCGCCGACATCCTGGAAGGCGAGAAGGAATTCCGGGTTCTGATGGACCTGCCGGGTGTCCGGCACGAGGATCTCGACCTGAGCATCGAGGACCAGACCCTGTGGGTGAAGGCCGAGCGCACCGAAAGCGTTCCCGAAGGTTTCGAATCGCGCCGCAAGGAGCGCTCGGGCCACGTGACTTTCAGCCGTACCTTCAGTCTGGGCAACTCGGTCAACGTGGAGGACATCAGCGCCGAATTCAAGAACGGCGTTCTGACCATCACGCTGCCCAAGAGCGAGAAGAGTATGCCGAGGCGGATTGAAGTGAAGTAGGGATACTCGGCGGGTGAAAACCCACTGGAAGGAACCACAACGGGCCGGGAGTTCGCTCCCGGCCTTTCCATTATGGACGGCTGCTCCCTGGTCCATCATAATTCCCTCATGAAACTCATCACCACCACGCAGGGGATGGACCCGCGATGCGGGCTGGCCCTGAGCGAAACCGTCGGCCTCGATCTGCCGGCGGCCGATCCGTCGCTGCCGAGCAACTGGCACGCGCTGCTGCCCGATCCGGGCCGGGTGCGCGCCGTGTTCGACAAACACGTCGATCGTCTGGACGAAATGGAAGCGCTGATCGTCGGCGGAGAAAACCTGCCTCTGCCCTTCCTGGACCTGGCCAAAACCATGGTGCTGGCCCCGATCATCCTGCCTTCGAAGATCATCGCGGTGGGCCTGAACTACCGTGACCACGCCGAGGAGCAGAACAAGAAACCGCCCGCCAAACCGCTGCTGTTCAGCAAGGCCACCACCTGCCTGCAGGCCCCGGGAATGCCGATCGAGTTGCCCGCGGACCTCAACCAGGTCGACGCCGAAGCCGAACTGGCGGTGATCATCGGAAAGTCGGGCCGCGCCATCGCCCGGGAAAACGTGCGCGACCACATCGCCGGCTACACCTGCTTCAACGACATCACCGATCGTGAGGCCCAGTACTCGGACAAGCAGTTCTTCCGCGGCAAGAGCATCGATACCGGCGGGCCGTGCGGACCGTGGATCGTCACGCCGGACGAGTTGCCCGATCTGGCCCGCGGCCTGGAGATCACCTGCCGCTGGAACGGCGAGATCATGCAGCAGAGCAACACCGACCAGCTGATCTTCCCGGTGGACCACCTGATCAGCTACATCAGCCGCAACATGACCCTGCTGCCGGGGGACATCATCTCCACCGGCACACCCGGCGGCGTGGGCGTTTCCCGCGACCCACAGGTGTTCCTGAAGCCCGGCGACACGGTCGAAGTGATGATCGAGGGCATCGGTACCCTGTCCAATCCCGTGACTCGCTGGACCCGTTCCGCTACACGCTGAGTATTGCGGTACATATTGCGGTACATATTGCGGTATGCCATGTCCGGGAGGGTGTTAGAGGCCCTCCCGGCTTCTTTTCGTTTCTGATTTCCCAAAAACCACCTCCCTAAATTCCCGCTATTCAGGCATCTCACGGATTTCCCCGCAAGGGCGCGATCTTTCCCGGGGCGGTGGAACGTTCCTTGCCGTTCCCACGGAAGAAGCTCTTTAGATCGGGCAGGTCGCAATATAACCGACACCCTGAACCGCCCGGCGGACCATCCGCAGGGACCACATCTGGGCCGAACAGCACCAGGCGGAGCCGAAAACATGACCAATCCAGCAAGCGTCAGCTTTCCTGAAATGTCGAACCTGATGGCAAAGATGCCCACCTACTCGCGGTACCGTTCAGCGATCGAAGCCGCCGAAGCCGAGCGGGTGTTCCGGCAGGCCATGGGTTACCTGCTGAAGGAGTGCGGAGAGCATCTGCTGGGCATCGCCGAGAACAGATCCCAGATACTCAGCACCGAGATGGAGCAGATGATCGACGGTTTGATCGACCGGATCAGTCTCATCTTTCGCCGCCTGGACCGGGAGGGCGTCGTCAGTCTGGTCGGTGACAGCGCCACCGCCATCGCCGAGTTGGAGGACCTGGACACCCGCCTCATCCTCATGATCGAGGAAGCGATGAATCTGGTACGCAATCTCGAGACGGATGTGCCGGCGGCGGCCTGGTTCCAGACCGATGCGGACCGGCTCTCGATCGGGCTGGCCTGCTTCAGCGAGATGGCCGAGGAACGCAACTACCTGCTGGGACTAGGCTGGGAGTCGGAATTCCAATGGACGGAGGGCCGTTGATCATGAACAGCGATGTAATCACCACCACGGGCCTGCAGAACGGTCGCGACTGGGAATCCCTACCGGCGAACGAAGGTCCACTCGAATGGACCCTGGACCACCGGCAAGGCTTGATCCAGGGACCCTTGGATCTGGAGTTCCTCCGGGGCCGGAAGATCTCCCTCGTTCTGGAGCCCGGCCAACTGGCGATGCTGATCCAGGACAGCGATCTGAAAGCCGTCTACCTGGACGGAGCCCACTACCTGGACATCGGCCACGGCAACCATCAGGTGCCCGCCGACAGCAGGCTCATCTTCCTGGCTGCCAACCGGCACATCAATCTGAACTGGTCGCACCAGGCCCCCCTGAGCCTGGACCCGAACCGCGACGAGGCCATAATCGGTGGCTGCAGCCTGACCATCGACGGTCCCGCCCGCTTCTACCGGACCTTCCTGGACACTCCCGAAATTCTCGATCCGGAATTTCTGGTCCGCCTGATCGACCAGCTCGTTCGCGGGATCCTGGAAGAATTCCTGGGCAATCTGTTCGACCCCGCGGCGCCCCCGGGGCCCGCGGAAATCCAGTCCCGGCTGACCCGGCTGACTCCCGAGGATCTGGCGGACGATCTGGCCCCCTGTGGTCTGGCCTGCGTGAACCTGGCCGTCTACACGGCCGCTCCGCCGGTGGATGACGAATTTGTCGTCCAGATCCCCCAGGGAACGGGCGCCCAGGAGACCACTGGACATCTCAACGGTGTTCGGCATAATTAGGCCCGATCGGCCAGGGCCTGATACCAGGTGGAGCCTGGCCGCGTTGTCACCTTTTCCGGCAGGGATCACTGTGCCGAATTATTCCAAATTCCTGTTAACCGCCTGCCTGGCCTTGTTGATATCCTCCGCCTCCGCCCAGGCGGACACCGACGATGAATTCGTTCCCGAACCCGATCCCGTCCTGACCGCCATCAACATCGAGGGCAACGAAAAAACCGACACCGTCCTGGTGGAACGGCTAATGGGCCTGAAGATCGGCCAGACCCTGAACCTGGACCAGACGGATGATGCCTGGGACGCCCTGGAGGACTGCGGCTACTTCCGTTTCGTGGAGATCGACTACGACGACGGCGAGCTGGGTGAAGTGGTGCTGAACGTCATCGTCGAAGAGGACTTGACGACCTATTACGGTCCCTATATCCGGTACAGCAGGCGGCACAAGTACATGCTCGGCGCCTGGATCGAGCAGCGCAACCTGCGCGGCAAGGGTGAAACGATCCGGGCCCAGGTTTCGGTCATCTACATCCAGAACGGGCTGTTGTCCTGGCATCGTCCCTGGCTGCTGGGGGTCAACGGGCTGGAGGGAACCTTTTCCACCACGGGGGAACAGGCGGATTTCGTCTTCCGGCCCACCCGCTACCGCAAGTGGGATCTCGATTGGGAAATGAAGTGGAACTTCGCCGGGCCGTTTTACGTGCTGGCCGGCGCGGACTACGGTTCTTTCAACCAACGCGATTCCTACAACTGGCAGTTACCTGAACGGGAAACCGGACCGCCCGCGAGCAAGGTCCACTATGAGGCCAACGTTGAGAATCACTGGGTTTTCCGCGGTGTGGCGGGCCTGGATTCTCGTAACAATCCCTACTACCCGCGGCGCGGCCTGTTCGTGGAAGGCATGGCCCGCAGTTGGAGCAGCAACGGTTTCGAGTCCTATCTGGAGACCAGTATCGACACCCGGGTTTTCGTACCAATGCCGTGGAAAAAGCACGTTCTGGCCCTGCGCGCCTGGGGACGCCAGACCGACGGCCCGACAAATATCGATAACGCGTTGTATTTCGGCGGGCCCGAGACTGTCCGCGGCTATCCCTTCGCCCAGCGCGAGGGTGAAGAAGGGTATCTCCTGACGGCCGAGTATCGGATGCCATTATTTTTGATGCCGATTTCGCCTCGTGGGGAAATCATCGGGGCTGGGTTCCACCTGTTCACTGATGCGGGGGACGCTTGGTTTCACGGGGCGGAGGCCGGACGGAGCATGTTTTCCTATGGGGCTGGGTTTCATTTGAACATCGATACGCTTCAGTT
>CBDURF010000150.1:0-8400 GCA_965369705.1 uncultured bacterium | reverse complement strand
AGCGGGGCCGCGATGGTGATACCGGCGGGGAGGCAGGCGGACGTATCGGCAAAGGTGCAGACCGAAACGCGGCGTTCAGCCCCGTGAGGGCCAATCCCCGCTTTTGACCGCCAGTCATGCGGATGTTAAGATGTCCCGCCGGGATACCAATTCTCAATCCGGAAGTAGGGAACGCATGAAAGTCGCGGTTCTGGGCGCCACCGGTCTGGTGGGCCGGACGATGCTGAAACTGATCGAGGACCGCGCGTGGGTCGGCGGCGACCCCGTGCTCCTGAGTTCCGTCCGCGGAGCCGGTTCAAAACTGGAATTCGCCGGACGAAACCTGGAATGCAAAGAGGTTTCCGCCCGGGATTTCCAGGATGTGGATATCGCCCTGTTCAGCGCCGGGGGGAAAGCCAGCCGCACCTGGGGGCCGGTGGCCGTCGAGGCCGGGGTGTGGGTCGTGGACAACTCGTCGGCTTGGCGGATGGAAGAGGGCGTTCCCCTCGTGGTACCGGAAATCAACGGCCGTTTGGTCAAGACGGCGGGTGGGGGCGAAGGCGGCATCATCGCCAATCCCAATTGTTCCACCATCCAGGTGGCGATGGCGGTCGCGCCCCTGGACGAGGTCTTCGGGTTGCGTGAGGTGCATGTCACCACCTTGCAGGCGGTGTCCGGCGCGGGTCAGACCGCGGTTTTGGAATTGGAGAGACAGGAACAGAATCCTTCCGCTGAAGGAAACAAGATTTTTCCCCGGCCCATCTTCCGCAACGCGATCCCCGCCATCGGCGCCCCCCTGCCCGACGGTTCCTACGAGGAGGAGGACAAGGTCGTCCGGGAGTTGCGCAAGATTCTCGGGCGCGGCGATGATCTGGCCGTGACCTGCACCGCCACACGGGTGCCGGTGGTGACGGGCCACAGCGCGGCTGTGCGATTGGTTTGTGAAGAACCGATCGATCTGACCCGGGCCGCCGACGCCTTGGCCAAATGGCCGGGGGTGGAGGTCGATCCCGATCCACACGGGTATCTGACCCCGGCCGAGATTGCGGGCCGAACCACGGTCCATGTCGGACGTCTGCGCGCCGAAAAGGACAATCCCTTCGCCCTGATGCTGTGGGTGGTGGCCGACAACCTTCTCAAAGGGGCCGCCTGGAACGCCGTCCAAATCGCCGATCTGCTGGCGGGAAAGTCCCTGCGGTGATCAACGGAGCTTCATTCGCCCCAGCAGCTTTGAAAGCCACTCCTATGAGCGCCTCGCATCCGGCCGTCCGTCTGGGAGCGGCCGTTCTGGCCCTGCTGACCTGCCTGGCGTTCCCTCCGGTGGGGTTGGCGGCCATAGCCCTTTTTCTCATGGCCGCCCTGACCTGGACGGGGATGGGGCCGCGCCGGCAACTGGCCGCCCTGAAACCCTGGGCCCCGGTGGCCCTGCTGGTGATTGTAGTCCACACCTTCACGACAACCTTGGCCGCCCCTCTGGGGCATCCTTCCCTGACGGGATTCCTGGCGGGAGGCAAGGCTCTTTTGAGGGTGGCTTGTTCCGTGGGATGCCTGGGGCTTTACCTTCGCGTATCCCCGCTCGATGATCTGGTCTTGGGAGTGAGTTGGTGGTTGCGGCCGGCCCGCCGTCTGGGGCTGCGCACCGACGACCTGGGGTTGATGCTGGCGGTGGCCATGGGTACCGCGCCGGTCGTGCTGGGGGAGGGGCGTCGCATCGAGGCGGTGGTCACCATGCGGAGATCGCTTCCCGCAGGCCGTGAAGTCCGCACCGGGCAGGGACGAGTGGCGAATTTTTTCCACGGGGTGGTGGGACGTGCACGGGTGATCGTTCCACTCCTGGAAACCCTGGCCCGGCGCGCCGAGGCCTTGACCCTGTCCCTCAGACACCGCCGGCCGGACCCGGTGACTTCGGGCATGGTCCCCCTCGGGCAGATGGTGTTTCTGGCGGTCTGGGCGGCGGGACTAGTCTGGTTTGTGATCCAGGGTGGAGCGGAGGTAGTCCGGTGAGCGAAATCTATCGGCTGCGCATCGATGTGGCATACGTGGGTCGCGAATTCCACGGCTGGCAGATCCAGCCCGAAGGCCGTACGGTGCAGGGTGAGATGCGGCACAAACTGACCCGCCTTCTGGGCCGGGACGCTATTCCGGTGGCGGCCGGTCGGACCGATGCGGGTGTCCACGCGCGGGGCCAGGTGGCGCATTTGACCGTGGCAACCGCGGAGGAGATGCAGCGGGTCTCTCGGGCCCTGCCCGGCATGATGCCCGCTGATATCGAGATCCGCGGGGTGCGCCGCGTTTCCCCCGCCTTCAACGCCCGCCATTCGGCCACCGCACGGCGTTACAGCTACCGGATTATCCTGAAACGGGATATCTTCCGCCCAAACGCCTGGTACGTCTTTCGCACTCTGGACCGCAAGGTCATGGACCAGGCCGCGGCGGCTTTCGTCGGAGCCCACGATTTCAGCAGTTTCTGCAAGGCCAAATCCCTCAAGAAAGACCACAACCTCTGCAATTTGAGCCTTTGCGCCTTTGATTGGGGGGACGATTCCGCTATCTTCCACGTCCGGGCCAACCGGTTCCTGCACCACATGGTACGCAACATGGTGGGGACCCTGGTGGAGATCGGGCGGGGGGAGCGGGACGAGGACGACATTCCCCGGATCCTGGCCGCTCGCAGCCGCAGCGCCTCGGGCCGCATGGCTCCGCCGCACGGCCTTTTTCTCGAAGAAGTCTATTATCCGGAGCAACTCATGGATCCCGAATATGCTCCGATCAATGCTTCGGTCATCCCTCCAGGAGGAGATACACCATGAAATTCTTCATCGACACCGCCAATCTCGAGGCCATCAAGGAAATCAAGGCCATGGGCATGTGCGACGGCGTGACGACCAACCCGAGCCTCATGGCCAAAGAAGGCAACACGGACACGGACAGCGTCCTGAAGGAGATCTGCGCCGTGGTCCAAGGGCCGGTCAGCGGCGAGGTGACCGCTTTGGATACCGCCGGCATGATCGAGGAGGGCAAGCGGTTGGCGGCTCTCAGCGAACACATCGTGGTCAAGGTGCCCACGACCTACGAAGGTCTGCGGGCGACCGCGGCGCTGGCGGCCGAGGGCATCCGGGTCAACGCGACCCTGGTGTTCTCCGTGAGCCAGGCCCTGCTGATGGCCAAGGCCGGCGCGGCCTACGTGTCGCCGTTCGTCGGCCGGTTGGACGACATCAGCGAGGACGGTATGCAGTTGATCAGCGACATCGTGGACATCTACCAGAACTACGGGTACGACACCGAGGTGATCGTCGCTTCGGTCCGGCATCCCTTGCACGTGGTGGACTCGGCCCTGCTGGGCGCCGATATCGCCACCATCCCGCCGGAGGTCATCAAGAAACTGGTGGCCCACCCCCTGACCGATAAGGGACTGGCCGCCTTCATGGCCGATTGGGACAAGTTGCAGGGCGGCAGGTAGTGAGCGGCCGCAGTGCATGGGCCGGGGTGTTGTTGGGCCTGCTGGTGGGGGTGGCGTTGGGCGGCATCCTGCTGGCCACCAGATCCGATTCCCTCTTCCTGCGCGGCGGCCGCGGGGACCGGACGGATCATGACCGTCACAGCGTGATATCTCCGGTGGAAAGCGAAACCTCTTCGGCGGAGGCCGGGAGGTCGAGCACCGAACCGATGTCCGAGTCGTCCTCCGGGAGTCTGGCTGATGAACGGGGCAACGCCATCGTCCAGGCCACGCGCAAGGTGGCGCCGGCGGTGGTCAGCATCAACGTGGTGCAGAAGCAGGTGGTGCGGGATCGGTCGATGGAGTTTTGGGAACGATTGGGTTTAATTCCTCAGCGGAACTACTTCCGCAACGTGCAGAACATGGGCTCGGGGTTGATCGTCTCGGAAGATGGTCTGGTCGTCACCAACCAGCACGTCGTGGCCGGGGCGGTGCAAATCATCGTGACGCTGTCGGATGGTCGCCAGTACCGGGCTGTTATGCTCGACGAGGTCGAGCGTTACGACCTGGCCATCCTGCAGATCCAGGCCCATGATCTGCCCGTGGCGCGCCTGGCGACGGGTGACCAATTGCAGATCGGGGAGTGGGCCATCGCCATCGGCTCACCCTACGGTTACCTGCTGGCCGACACCCAGCCGACGGTCACCGTCGGGGTGATCAGCGCCCTGAACCGCGACATCCGCAAGACCCAGGGTGAACGCGCCTACCTGGGCATGATCCAGACCGACGCCGCGATTAACCCCGGCAACAGTGGCGGACCCCTCGTCAACACCGCTGGCGAAGTGGTGGGGATCAACACCTTCATCTTCTCGGATTCCGGCGGGAGCGTGGGGATCGGTTTTGCCCTGCCTGTATCGCGGGTCATGACGGTCATCGAGGAGATCCGGAAGTTTGGACACTACCGCCAGGCCAACCTGGGATTCAGTTTGTACAGGCTTACCCCGGCCATTGTTCAGGACCTTGGTCTCACTGATCCGGTGGGGGCCGTGGTGGTCGCCGTACAGCAGGATTCGCCGGTGTGGAAGGCGGGGTTGCGGCCCCGCGATATCTTACGGGAGATCGAGGGTATCCCACTGGATAGCATCGACACCCTGTACCGCGTGGTCTACGACGCCAACGTGGGCGACCGACTGCAGTTCCGCGCTGAACGGGACGGGGAGTCGTGGGACGGGGAAATCCTGCTTGAGGAAGGAATGGTCAGGAGGGCCCCGGCTCGTCCTGAGAGATAATGACGACAACAAGTTACACAGGAGACCTGAAGTGACGACTCAAGAAAGCAACAACGCAAGCGACCGTGCTGCGGACTGGCGCCGGGTCCTGGTGACGGGTGGATCCGGCTTCACGGGCATCAACCTCATCCGGTTCCTGCTGGACAAGGGCGTGAACGTCCGGTCGCTGGATTTCGCCGATTTCACCTACGCCGACTGCAAGGACCGGATCGAGATCGTCAAGGGGGACATCCGTGACCCCGAGGCGGTCGAGCAGGCGATGGAAGGCGTGGATCTGGTGATCCACTGCGCCATGGCCCTGCCCCTGTATTCCCACGACGACATCGTGACCACGGGCATCGACGGCACGCGGCTGCTGTTGAAAACCGCCCAAGAGCATGGGGTGGGCAGGTTCGTTCACATTTCCTCCACCGCGGTCTACGGCATCCCCGACCATCATCCCCTGATGGAGGATGACAAATTGGACGGCGTGGGGCCCTACGGCCACGCCAAGGTCGAGGCCGAAACCGTGTGCCGGGAATTTCAGAAGCAGGGCATGATCGTGCCGATCATCCGGCCCAAGAGCTTCATCGGTCCCGAGCGTCTGGGTGTGTTCGCGCTACTGTACGACTGGGCCCAGGACGGACGCGGGTTCCCCATGATCGGGCGGGGCGACAACCGCTACCAACTGCTCGACATCGGCGACCTGTGCCAGGCCATCTGGCTGTGCAGCACGCTCGACGACGGTATCGTGAACGACACCTTCAACATCGGCGCCAGCGACTACACGACCATGAAGGAGGACTGGCAGTCGGTCCTCGACTACGCCGGTCACGGCAAGAAGGTCAAGGGTTTCCCGGCCGAGCCGGTGATCTGGGCCCTGCGCCTGCTCGACAAACTGGGCATGTCGCCGTTGTATAAATGGGTGTACGAGACCGCGAGCAAGGACTCGTTCGTCTCCATCGACAAGGCGAAGCGGATACTCGGCTACGCGCCGCAGTACTCCAACAAGGACGCGCTGGTCCGCAACTTCGAGTGGTACCTGGCCCATCAGGACGAGTTCGCCGAAAGTTCCGGTGTGTCCCACCGCGTGCCCTGGAAACAGGGCGTCCTGGGACTGGCCAAGAAGTTCTTCTGAGCGGAGGAATGCCGTGATTGCTGTGACGGGCGCCGCCGGATTCATCGGCAGCAACATCGTGTGGAAGCTTAACCAGGCGGGCCGCGAGGACATCATCGTGGTCGACGTCCACGCTACCGATGCGGACAATGCCAACCTGGGTCCGCTGAAGTACGGACGCTACCTGGACAAGAACGCCTTCATGGCCTGGATGTCCGACCCCGCCAACGCCGGGCAGTTGGAAACCGTGTACCACATGGGGGCCTGCAGCAGCACAACCGAAACAAACGCCGCATTCCTGGACGAGAACAACTTCGGCTACACGCGGGATCTGTGCCTGAAATGCCTGGATGCCGGAGTGCGGTTCATCAACGCCAGCAGCGCGGCGACCTATGGCGACGGGGACCAGGGATACGATGACGACGAGTCCCGGCTGGATGAATTGAAACCTCTGAACCTGTACGCCAAGTCCAAGCAGGACTTTGATCTGTGGGCGCGTGATGAAGGATTGCTCGAGCGCGTCGTCTGCCTGAAGTACTTCAACGTCTTCGGGCCCAACGAGTGGCACAAGGGCGACATGCGGTCGATGGTCTGCAAGGGTTTCGAGCAGATCACCGAAACCGGCCGGGTGCGCCTGTTCAAGTCCGATCGGCCCGAATTTCCCGACGGCGGTCAGCAGCGGGACTTCGTCTACGTGAAGGACGCGGTTGATATGACATTATGGTTCGCCGACCACCCGGAGGCGAACGGCATCTTCAACGTGGGCAGCGGCGAGGCCAAGGACTGGAACAGGCTCATCACGGCCATATTCACCGCGATGGGGCGCGAGCCCGATATTGAATACATTCCCATGCCGGAGCATCTCAAGGGCAAGTACCAGTACCACACCGAGGCCCGCATGACCAAGATCGCGGGTGCGGGATACGACAAGCAGCAAACCTTGCTCGAAGACGCGGTGGCCGACTACGTGCAGAATCACCTGGCGCCCGGCCGGCACCTGGCTGGTCATGGCGGGTCATGAAGGACCCGGGACTTTTTCCTCCGCCCTCGGCCGAACTACTCGACGGACTGGCTGGACTGTCTCGCACCCTGCGTGAGGTATTTCCACTAAAAACCAAACACCGCGCCGCCCTGCCCGCGGGCATCCGTCGCTTGTCGGACTACCTGACCGTCGATCGTGAAAACCTGCCCCGCGACTACATGACCCGGCCGGAATTCCTGGCGGCCTACCTCCACTATTACCTGCCCTGGAACATCTATCGCCAGGGTCGATTGCTGACCGGGTTGGACCTGGCTCTCAAGCCGGGTTCGCACATCGTCGACCTGGGGGCCGGGCCCCTGACCTTCCTGCTTGCCCTGTGGCTTGCGCGGCCGGGCCTGCAGGAACAGGAACTGGATTACCGGGCCGTAGACCGTTCCGAACCCGCGCTGAAGGTTGGCCGGAAGTTGTTCAGTTCCCTGGCGGCGCAGACATCCTGGAATGTCAGGACCGACAACCAGCCCGCCGGCAGGAGAAAATTCCGACCCGCCGACCTGCTGGTGATGGCGAACTTCATCAACGAGGTGGATCGTGGCCCCCGTGGCGGGCGCGGATCCCGGAGCGCGGGCAAGGACATCGATTCGGCCGAGACAAGGATGTTGGAAAGGTGGGAGGGGCAGGTGGCAAGTGAAGGCGCCATCCTGCTGATCGAACCCGGCGTGCGCGATTCCGGTCGATCGCTGTCCCGCCTTCGCCAGACCGCCCTTGAGCGGGGCTGGCGGATTCCGGCGCCCTGCCCTCACGCCGAAGATTGTCCCATGCCCGGTCGTCGCAACACGCCCTGGTGCCACTTCACGTTCCCCACCGGCGATTCGCCCGCCTGGTTGTCCAGGCTCAGCCACCAGGCCAAACTGCCCAAGGACCGCGCCAGTCTTTCTTTCCTGCTGATGGTCCGGGGCGAGAATCCGCCCGTGCGCATTCGTCCGGCCCGAACACCGGGCAAGGGCTGCAGTGTGGTCCGGGTCGTGTCCGAGGGTTTCGCTTTGCCGAACGGCAAGCTTGGGCGGTACGGCTGTTCCGGACGCGGGTTGGTTCTCCTGGAAAACAGGCGGGGCGGTCCGGCGCCCGTACCTGGTGATCAGGTCACGGTCAAATGGCCGGACTCGGCAAGGCGCGACCCGAAATCGGGGGCCTTGGCCATTCCGCTTTCGGGAGGCAGCAAGTCAGGATAATTCAGAATTTTCTCTGAAAGTGAGATCAATGTGATTCCCAACGCCAACTTCCGGTCCGTTTTTCGCGGTATCCAGCTATTGGTCATGGGACTGCTCATCTGTGGAATCGTTGTCTCCGACACCATGGCCCAGCGCGACCTCCCCCCGGAAAAAGGCGGCGAGACCTACTCCCTGGGCATGCCTCCGGTCTACAAGGGGCGTTCGGGTTTCGAACTACAGTGGTACCGGCCCCAGAACAACAGCGAACTGGCGGGATTCTACAATCTCGGCCTGTCCAAGGATCTGGGCAGCCCGGTGGTGGGCATCGCCGCCCTGCGACTCGAAGGGTACGTGGGTTTTCGCAATAAGGGCCTGGACGGCGGTGGGCGCGCGCTGTTCGAGATCCCCAG
>CBDURF010000149.1:0-8478 GCA_965369705.1 uncultured bacterium | reverse complement strand
ACATTCAGCTGCATAGACCCCGCCTCGGCCACCGGTTGGGCCGCCAAGGGATCAGCAAGCACCAGCAAGGCACATACGGTTACAGCGATAATTCGAACAATTCGTCCCGCCATTTCAGGATCACGCTCCTTTCCCGGATTTCGGTCACCTCGAACTCGCCCAGATCGTCACCGACCGAAACGGTGATGGTCTTCTTGGTGCGCTTGTAAAAGATTATCGCGCGAGGTCTTTCTCCCCCCAGCACACCCTGCAGTTCGAGCAGCCTCAGTAGCTCGACCGGATTCGTCTTCGGTTCTTTCTTCGTGTTGTTCTTCTTGGGCTTCATGACCTTGAAAAGGTCGTTGCGCAACCGCTCCCTCGCCTGGGTCCGTCCGGCGACCTTCGTATCGCCGTCGGATCCGCTCTCCGCTCCCTCGATTACCAGACCCTGTTTGTTCAATCCTTCGCCGGGACCCGAAACAACCAGGTCGAATATCCCGCCCAGTCCCCAGATCAGGACCAGGACCGTCAACCCCATGGTCAGAACGCGGCACTTGGTCCAGTCGGTGGCCGGATTCTTCGAAACGACCGCTTGCCCCAGGGCCGTCAGCGCCTCCCGCGAAAGGGGGCGCCCGCGGCCCAGCCGGATGGTCGATTCATGTTCTGGTTTACGATTCAAAACATTCCACCCTGATCGATATGCGACAAACGACGCCACCACCATCGCCGGACCGGGGCGCCAGGGACAGACTTCCCACTTCGCTCGGCATCTCCTTCAGTATCTTCTCCACGTAGCCGACCACCGCTTCGAAAGGCCCCTCGAAGTCCAGGGCCACGAACATGACCTGCCGTCCTTCGTGATGTCCCAGGCGCGGCACGATGCTCTTCACGTGGACCTTGTTTTTGGCCAGATCAGCCAGCTCCCTGAGCACCTGGGTCTCGGTCAGGACCGAATCCTCGACCGCGGCCACCGGGGACTCGAGTTTCTTGTACTGGGCGTGGATCAACTCCTCCCGGGACAGCAGCCGCCGATAGTGAAGGACCTGCTCCTCGGCGCCGGCCACGGCGGCCTTCAACTCCCTGTTCCGTTCGAGATACAGCTTGTTGAACAGGAAGTCCGCGCCAAACACGACCACCAACCCCAGAAGACACAGCAGAATGATCCGTTCCCGCATGCTCAGCGACGCCAAACCCTCCCGGATATTTTTCTGCGGACCGTTCATTCTTTCCTCACTCGGACCACGCGCACACTTTTTCTAGTTCAGCCGGCCTTCGACCACGAAATGCACCTGGTCGGCGCCATCGCGCTTCTCGGATCGAAGCTGCATCACCCTCAACCCCTGCCAGAGCGGATCGGCCGCCAGCTGCTCGGTCATTTCCAGGACATTGATGCTGGCCGGGGCTCCGCCGCGCAGGGTGACTCCCCTTCCCTGGACATAATTCAGATGCACAAGTTGGATGGGGGCCTTCACATGGCGACGCAGGCTGGCCAGGATCTGCAGGATTTCGGTGCTGCCGACCCGCTCCCGGTTGTTGTCCCGGATGGCGTTGTATTCCATCTCCAGAACCTCCACCCGAGCAGCCTCTTCCATGAGTTGCAGTTCCAGCCCAGCCATGTACCGGCGGGTCCGGCCATCCTCGATTACCGCCAAGACCAACCAGATGACGGCGGCCAGGGCCCCCAGACGGCCCAGGTTGGCCAGCGCCCCGAGAGCCGAGCGGCGGCGGGTCCGCTGCTTCAATTCCGGAGGCATCATCAACCGTTCATGCCCCAGTCCGGCGGCGGCCACCGAGGCTGCGAAGAAAAACTTTTCCTGATCGAAATTCTCGTCGGACCGGAGAGCATCGGGCCAGATCTCCGGTTTCGGCAGGGGGAATCCCAGGAGAGCCTCGAATTCCCGGCGGGCCTCGGCAAAGCCGGGGCCGTCCCAGTCCAGGGGCTCGTTGATCAGGTTTGCCGACCGAGGAAAAACCATGTCGAACAGCAACTGTCCCGAGCGTTCCACGACCATGTGGGGCGTGCCGTTGCTCCGGATGATGACACTCCGGGCTTGCGGTTCATCAGCTTGATGCTCCCGGCCTCTGACCTGATCGATGGCATGTGCCCAACCCCAGCTTTCCGGGATCAGACCCACGATGTTCAGCTCCGCTTCGACCAAGGGGGCCAGGAATGCCTCCAGGCGATCGTTCCTGGCGACGTGCACCGCAACCAGGGTGAAACCCTCATCCTGGGTCGGCAAGGGTGTCCACACCCAGGAAAAATTCTCGAGGGCCATGGGCAATTCGTTGGCCAGCAGGTGGGGCAGCATGGCCTCGATCTCGGCATCGGATTCGGCGGGCACACGGAAGTGGCGAACCAGGGTCCGGTCCCTGTGCAGACAGACGCAAACGGGCTCATTGCACAGGATTCCCATTTTTCCGAGGCTCTCGGCAGATTCGGCCCCCGGCAGACAGGTTGCTCCATCCACATGGAAGAACCGGCCGTCCAGCCGGCCGCAGGCCAGGATGATTCCCGAACCGGAAACCACGATACCCGTCATGCGTCGCAGGGCAAACCAGGGGAAAACAAATGGAGACCAGCGACGGACTCTGCGCATCCGGCAGGTCTGTTCCATTCCCCCGGGAACCCCTGGTTCCGGAGGGCAATATCTTTTCAGTTCTCTTCCGAGTTGCATCAACTTTCCCTAGTTAAGCCAATTTTCTGTCCATTCCACCACTCGTGGCGTGCCGTTATCCAGTTTTTCAAGAACGACCCGGATTTCGCAGATGCCGTGGTACCCTTCACCCCAGCCCCGGGAAACCAGATGAAAGAAGCGGGATTCCACCGTCAGCCTTCCGGCCCCCAAAAGGAACGCCAGGACCGCGGCCTCCTCGCTGTTAAGGGCGCTTGACCTGATCCCCTCGTCATCGTTTTCCAGACTCTGGAACCGCCTATCATCGGAAGTTCCCGGGATCTGGTCCGGTCCCGAGCGCCAGTCCAGGAGCTTGTACACCGCCCTTGAGGGTAGCCCCACGGCCAATAAAACTTCCGGCGAGGCGGTGTTGACGTTGACCGCGTTCCCATACCGGGACAGGAACCGCTTGGCGCATTCACCGCTGGCATCATCAAGATCGGCCAGCAACTCGAAGGGCGGCAGTCGGTTGACACCGGCGGCCTCCTTGGCCTGGAGGATGACATTGATCCCGTTGAATGACATTCCCGGCAAGATGGCCAGGGCCGTCGAATCCACGAGGGCCATCGGCAGCCGGCCGGCTTCGTCCCTGATGCCGGGCATCCAATGCACCTCGCCCCCGACCGCGAAAGACTCACCCACCGCAAAACGTCCCTGCCCGCAGGTCAGCGGGAAGGCGAACAGGTTGTCCGGGCCGGAGTATCCCAGGGCGGCGCAATCGACCCGCGTCGTGTTCTCCAAGGTGATCCTGGCCAACTCCACTCCCGACCTGGCCCAGGCCCGCAGTTGGTGGTGTTCGACCTCCAGCCGGATCAACCTGGATTCCCCGATCACATCGTGGGAATAGTTCACGCCGAAAACCGCCAGAAGCACCAGGATCCAGGACACCACCACGACGCTCATGGCTGCCCCTCCCATGACAGGCCGTCTTCCACGGGGACGGGAAATTTCGCCACCAAGGGAAGCCAGAGCCCCACTTCCATGCCCGACCCGTCCTCGGGCAGGAGCGCCAGGCTGGTCAACGGATCCAGCCAGGGGAAGGAAGCCGTGCTTTTTTCCGGAGACAGCCGGACCAGGATTTGGGACCTCGTATCCGCCCCGTGACTCTCGTCCGGATCCTCGGTGATTCCAAAGGCGAACCCATGGATGTTCGGGTAAGCCAACCAGCTACCGCTCAACTTATTGAGGGTGGCCCGGGAACCGAACCGGGAACCGTCGTCTTCGCGGAGCAGGTGGTTGACGGTGATGTCCATCCCCTGGAAAACCCTGGCCCACCTCAGGAACTCCTGATGTACCAGCGCCGAATCGGTGACGTCGATGGCCAGCGGAGCCGCCACCCTTACCAGCATGCTGTCCTGGAGCGCGGAACCCGACCACTGGTACGTCACCAGTTGCGGAACCCCCGCTTTCTCTGCTCCCTTGACGAACTCCTTCTGCTGCCGCCACAGGACGATGGAATCGGCCGATACCAGGGGCGCCGGGCCAGACGGGACAAGGTTGGCCAGGTCGTTCATCAGGGCGCCGATAACCAGCCGGGCATCCCGATCAAAGGCCATGCGGTCCCGTGTGACAGTGCGCAGCTTCATGCCCGCGGAGAACAGGGTGAAGACCGTGGTCATTGTCACGGCCAGCACCGACAGGGCGACGAGCACCTCGATGAGTGTGAACCCCCGGCTTCCCTTCCCGGGCGGGCAACGGCCCTTGTGTAGGGTTCCGGGCCGCGAGTTCATGGTGTCCCTTTCGCCAGAAGGGAAACATGCACCAGCTGGGTGGCGTTGATGCTGCGGATTCCCTTGCTGGTCTGCCAGCTGACATCCACGGCCACCTGGAAGAGTCGGCTTGAGGTATCGCCGGTTTCCGGTTCCTCCCTTTTCACCCTTCTCTTGTCGGTCTTGGGCTTCCTGCCGGTCTTCTCTTTCTTTTTCCCCACCTGTGGAGCCCCGGTCCAGGGCTCACCGGCGACCGTCCAACTGAACACGCCATCGGCGCTGATGCCCCGCACGGGCTGGCCGCTGTACGGGACCAGGACCGTTTCCGCCAGCTTCTCCTGCAGGATCAATCCCGCCCGGTAGCGCAGACTCGAATCCTTCTGCAGGTCCAAGGCCGAAAGAACGGCGGTCAACACGGCCATGATTCCCACGGAGAACAGGGTCATGGATACCAGCACCTCGATCAGGACAAAGCCGTTTCCCGGGATCCGGCGATGTTTTCCGAGGGGATGAAATGCCGTTACGAAGGTTGTCATCGCTGCACATACAATTCGCCGGTTGAAGAATCGATGAGGAAATGATGCTGCAGGCGGCCCTCATCATCATGAATCATGACTTCCCCCCCGGTCGATGACCCGTTGGCGAAGAACAGGATCCCCGGCTCGGAAGACTCCAGCCGAAGGTGGCCCGACACCTCGGTGCTACGTACGACGGGGGCTTCCCAGATGCCGCGCCAGTCCCGATCCCCCGCGGCCAGCCCCGCGGAATCCCCTCCATACCATGACTGGACGGACAGCCGCCGTTCCTCCAGGAGATTCCTTCTTTCGGGCGTGATCGTCAGGGCTACCGTGGTCCTCCGGGAGATGGCGTCAACCCGTGCCGAACGGATGGAATTGGCCACGCCCTTGGCCTCCTCGGTGGCGAAGTAGGCCTTCTTCACTGCACCGACGTTCGGCAGGGTCAGGCCCATCATCAGGCCCATCAACCCGATGGCCAGGAGCAGTTCGAGCAAGGTGAATCCTTGGCGGCAGGGCGGGACCGGCAAGCAGGCGGAGTTTCTCCGGATGATTCTCTCAGAAGTCTTCCACGTTGGTGAAATCATCATCTCCCCCTGCAATTCCGTCGGGGCCATAGGACGTGAGCTCGTAATCGAAACCGGGTTTCGTGCTGGGGCTCTGGTACTGGTACTCGTTGCCCCAGGGGTCGTTCAGGGACCGGCCCCTCAGGTAGGGGCCATTCCAGTTGGACGGAACCGGTGGCACGCCCGGTTTCTCCAGAAGACCCCTCAGACCCTGGGCCGTGGTCGGGAAGATTCCGTTGTCCAGCTCGTAGAGCTCAAGGGCGGCAGCCAGGTTGCCCGAAATATCCGCCTTGACGGCAGCCAGTTTGGCCTGCTCGGCACGGCGGGCGTAACGGGGAATCACCAGGCCCGCGAGGACCCCGATAATAGTGATTACCAGCAGCAGTTCGATGAGCGTGAAACCGTGTTGGGACCACGATGGTCTGAGGAATGCTCGATTCAGGAAAATGTTCTTATTCACAATCGCCAACCTCACGGAAATTTAACCAATTGAGTCGGTTAACTAACGACTGGGCGAGTTATTGGGCGAGTTCAGAGGCAATCGTTCCAATGTCAAGATTATATCATATATTTCAAAATTTTACAACCGGTTAATAGTCGTCAATTCCGCCGAAATGACTATATTTTACCGGGAGTTAGGCCGGAGGGAGATGGCTCGTCCTGCGACCGATGGAATATGAGACGAAAAAGCGGAGCAGGACTGAGAATCAGTCCTGCTCCGCTCGTTGCAATCGACGCAGTTTGCTGCGTCGATGCCATCGGATTCATCTACCGTCGGCCGGCCCGCGCCGCGCCCTTGGTGCTCTTGGTCGGGTCCTCGCCGTCAACTGCGCCACCCTGGCCGTAGCCCACGTGGTCGATGTTGGGACCGAAAGGACCACCGATGTCCTCGCCAGGTCCCCAACTGTGCTGCAGCATGTCGCCGGCAAAGGTGCCGTCCAGGATCTTGTCGCCGTGATCCATGGGACCGTGGGGGCCGGTTTCGTCGGCAAATGTACCACCGCGGCGGTTGGTATCACCTAATTCGTGGTTGTCACCATCGCCGACACCATCGCCGTCACCTTGGTTCCGGGTCTGGTCGCCATCGCATTCGCCGTCCAGAGCCTTGTCGCCGGAAGAATCCTTCGGTCCATCAAAGGTCCGCGTGGCGGTTCCGTTTCCAGGGTTCTGGGAGTTTTCATCACTGCCGATTTCCCTGATGGGATCCTCAGGCTTGATCTGCTCCTTCACCTCGTTTTTGGGCTGGTCGCCGACCTTGTCGCCGTCCAGGGCCTTGTCGCCGGAAGAATCCTTCGGTCCATCAAAGGTCCGCGTGGCGGTTCCGTTTCCAGGGTTCTGGGAGTTTTCATCACTGCCGATTTCCCTGATGGGATCCTCAGGCCTGATCTGCTCCTTCACCTGCTCGCCTTGGGTCTGGGCGTAAGCACCGACAGCCAGCAGGCTGATCAGCAAGACCGAAAGCGAAATATACATCTTCATCACAGTGTCCTCCTTGGGATGCCCATTCCGGCATCATGATAATACCCCTCCCTGGCATCCCTTTCCGCATAAAGCAGGCCAATGCCTCCAGGTTGAGGGGGCGTTTCAACAACCCGTTGGAAATCATACTGATGGGGGTTTTCAGAAAACAGCTGTGTGGTGCACCCAAGGGAACATTCGCAGGAATCTGCGAGGAGGTTCCGGCGGGAGACGCAGATTCCTGCGAATGGCCGATGCACATGGAAAAAATTGCTGACAAATCCAATGCAGGATGCCTGAAGGTGGCCCGCGCCCCCAGAATATAGACGGCCCGCGGGAGTTCCCGCGGGCCGCCTGTTGAAAGAATCTCCCGGACGCCGGCCAGGCCGACGTCCGAAATTTCCACACTTGGTTAGTCGTCAGCACCTCCGGAATCGCTGGTGAAGTCGTCCGACGAGGTGTCATCCTCCGGAGCATCCACCGCTGCCGTTGCAGCAGTCGCGGCCCAATTCTGGGGGAAGTCAGGAGGCATGATCCGACGGAAGACGATATCGCTGCCTTCTTCACCCTCGTCCAGCCAGCTGGCGTAGAACCGGGAGCCGTCGGGCGTCATGCGCAACTGCACTTCGCCCTGCTCCTGGTCGCCCTTGGCCATGAAGGGTGTACGGAAGACCGTCTCACCGGCGAGGCCGCCTTCGCTATCCGGGTTCACGACCCACTCTTCAACGTAGTAGGTCTCACCCTGATCGACGCTGACACTCCAGTACAGATCCGCGGGAGCGGGTTCTTCCTGCTCCTTGGTGACCGGATCCTTCTTCGGGTTGCTGGCGGTACCCCAGGCCACGTAGAACACGTTCTGGTTCTGCTTGTCCTCGGGAATCCCGGTCCACACGCCACCAACCTTGATCGTGCCCGGAACGGCCACGATGCGAGGCTCGATGGTGGACTCCTTGGCGTTCGGCAGCTGCGTCAGGTTGCGCATCGCTTCGAACTCGCCAGCGGGGTAGAAGGTACAGACTTCCACCTTTTCGCCGGCGCTCTGGGTTCCGCTGGGATAGGTCCAGGTGTTGCAATGGGTCACACCTTCGCCGCCCGGCTTGGTGGTCCAGGTCGCACCGCCGTCGAAGGACCGGCGAATGTAGAAGTTGTACTTGTCGTGCCCGCCACGGGACGCCGCCCAGTTGGGGCAATACGACATACCGAGCTGCACGAAGTTGCCACGAAGCTGGCCGCGATGGGCGCGGGCATCATCGAACCTGTTCATGCTGGTATGATCAGCAAAGTTCTCGACCGTCTGCACCCACTCCACGACCTTGACCGCGCCGTAGGAATCCTCATGCTCGGGATCGCCCTGGCTTGGTGTGGTCACCAAGGGAGTAACGGAACTCATGTTCACCGGACCGCTGGCCCAGTACTCCGTACCGCTGAGAGGATCCACCACACGATCACCCTGGATGTTCTCAAAGCGGTAGGGGTTGCCTGTGACCTTCGCCGCAATGATTTTTCCAGAGCTGTTGTATGTGAAAGTGACATCTTCTTCGGGAACCACCCAGCGTTGCATCATGATGTCCGAGGGACG
>CBDURF010000148.1:0-8535 GCA_965369705.1 uncultured bacterium | reverse complement strand
TTGCGGGCCGCCGGAAACAGAATGTTGTTGAGGATCAACCGGTACCCCGGTGAAGTCGGATATAGATCCAGATCCGTAGGCGGATCCCCAACCCGATGCTGATAATCCTCGGGATCGTGCCCGCCCAGGAAGGTCCAGGTCCCCATGCCGCGCCTGCCGTGGATGTACTTGACCTCCTCGGTGCCTTCGACCGCGCCCAGCACCGTCACTGCCCGCTTGAGGTGTTTCCGGCCGTAGCCCGTGGTTTGACCCAGGAAGCCGTTGATCACGTTCACATGGTTCTGCGTGAGCATGGCCGGGACGGGATCGTACTTGGCCGCGAACGCGAACAGCGTGAAATAGTCAGCCATCGCCCCGCGCATCATGGCGTAATTGCTGGTGTCCAGGTCCGAGAACTCATAGACCATGGGATTGGTCATAAGCTTGAAATCCTGGAAAGCGAAGGTCCGGGAGTAGTCGACCTGATTCCGGTAGGTCGGATCGTAGGGCGTGTTGTCGAAAGGCGCCGGCACGATGTCCGTGTGCAGCCAGGCCAGGGCGATATCGATGGTGTCGGTCGCCGAGCACATGGCGAACAGGAACCCGCCGCCTGCCACGTACTCGCTGATGGTCAGCGCCACCGAATGTTTCAGCTGCCAGACGTTTTCGAAACCCAGTTCGCCGGCCAGTTCCTCGTGGAAATGCTTTTGTTCCAGATACCAGGGTTCCAGCCCGAAGTTGGCGTAGAACTTCCCGTACTGCCCCGTGAAATCCTCGTGGTGCAGATGCAGCCAGTCGTAATCGTTCAACTGCCCGGACAGGACCTCCACGTCGTAGATCACGTCGTAAGGAACCTCGGCGTAGGTCAAAGCCAGGGTCACCGCGTCATCCCAGGGCTGGTTGTGTGGCGGGCTGTAGACGGCGATGCGGGGCGGTTTTTCGAGCAGCACCTCGTCCATGTTTTCCTGGGCCACGACCTTCCTGATCCGGGCGACCTCGGCGTCCCCGATCTCCTCGAAGTCGACCCCCAGCAGCCGGGCATCCAGACGCACACGCTGGTTGTCCTTGATCAGGAAACTCCCGCCGCGGTAGTTGAGCAGCCAGTTGACCTTCTCCCCCGCCTGCAGACTGTGGAAAGCCACACCGTAGGCCCGCAGGTGGTTGGTCTGGGTCAGATCCATGGGCACCAGCAGGAAGCGTTCGGCACGGCTCGGTCCCGCGGCCAGCCACGTTGCCGCAACGAGGATCAGGAACAGGAATCGGGTCATGGAAGGGTCCTCAGTTCGTCACGCACGTCATCGATGAAAAGATACTCGGGGTACTGCGCCAACAGGCGCTCCCAGGCGTGGCGGGCCTCTTCGGGACGGCCGGCGTCCTGCAGGATCCTGCCCCGCAGCTCCAGAGCCCGCGCCGGATAGCGTCCGTTCGGATGCTCGCCGATGACCTGGCCCAGCCGCTCCAGCGCTTCGTCGTTCCGACCGGCGCCCAGGTAGAGGATCGCCAACTCGAACCGGCCCCTTTCCAGCAGGTGCTGGGGTTCTTCCAAGTCGACCAGGAGGGCCGTCTGGGTGACGAATCCCTCCAGGGAAACCAGACGCGCCTCGGGCTGGGCGGTCAGATCGAAATAGACGCTCCCGGTATAGAGGTCCAGGATGGACGGACCGCCGCTCGGGTTGTCCATCTCTTCGGCGATGGCCAGGCCCAGATCCAGGGCATCGTTGGCGTATGGAGCGCCCGGGTTGTCCATGGCCACCACCGCGAAGCGGTCGCGGGCGGTGGCGAAATGCCCCTGGGCCAGATCGAGCCGGGCCAGATGATAGTGGGCATGCCCGGCGGCCTGCCGAAATTGAGGATCGCGGCCCAGATTATCCAGCACGATCCGCCCCCGGGCGGTGTCCCCGGCGGCCAGGTAACATTCACCCAGCGTCAGGCGGACCAGGGCCACCCCGTTGCTGGGCAGGTCCAGATTCAGCAGCAGACGTTCCAACCGGCGGGCGGCGACCGCCGGTTCGCCCAGAACATCCCGCGTGTAGGCGGCCAGTTTGATCTGCGAGGAATACAGGAATTCACTTGTGGGATGAACTTGGCGCACCAAACCGAGCAACTCCCCGAACCGATCGGCCGCCTGCCGGGGATCAGAGCCCAGGGCCCCGACCCCCAGGGCGAGTTCACAGACCTGGGCCAGTTGGTCGGCGGCCCGTTGCCTCAGAATAAGGTCCTGGTTCACCGGTTCCGACAGACGCTCAAGCACCGCGAGCAGGTAATCCACCGATGGCTGGAGTTGGGGAGATTCCACCATCAATTCAAGTTCCCTGACCAGCAGGATGGAATTCTGCAGCAGGAGCATGATCGAACCCCGCCCCACGAAAAGGGGCTCGACAAGTTCGAGGGCCCCGGGCACGTCCCCGCCTGCCACCAGGAGATTGGCCGCCAGCAGTACCTCGGCGCCCTGCGCTCCGGATTCGACCGACCGTTCCTTCAAACGGTCCAGGAACGTGCCGTGTGCGGTGGGACGATAGGGACCTTCCAGGAGTTCGGTTCTCACCAGGGACAGGTTGAAGGGATTGGATCTCAATTCGGCCGCCACCTCGTCGGCCGCTTCCCGTTGCCGATCCAGCAGCAGCAGACCGACGGCACGTTGCCGGCCCAGCAGGCGTGGCGCATCCAGAACGATTCGCATGGAGTCGATGAGCGTTACGGCCATGGCCTGCTGTTCGGCCTCCTGCAACAGGTTCACGCCCACCATCGTCGCGCTGCGACCGTTGGGGTTGGTGGTGATGAAACGGCCGATGGATTCCCGGGCGCTGTCCGGCTGGTCAATCGCCAGTTGGGATTCCGCCAGGGACCGCCACAACCCGGGATTCCTGGTCTGCTCGGCCAGGGCTTCCCGGCAGAGCCGCACGGCCTCCGGGTAATCTTCCTTGAGCTGGGCCAGCTTGATCCGGCGGGTCACCAGTTCCCGGCTGATCGCGCTGTGCTGCTCAAGGTTCATCAACAACGATTCCGCCCGGCTGACGCTGCCCAGGGCCAGCAGGCGGTCCAGTTCGATCAACCGCCGGCGCAGATTGAGCAATGATTCTTTATTCATGAGCATGCCGGGCCGGCGCAGGTCCGGGGGAATCTCCAGTCGATCCTCTGACTCGGTCCGGCTCCGGCCGCGATCCTGTGCCGTCTGGGCAACGGAAAGTCCCGTCGAAAAAACCAGCAGGAGCAACGCGAGCCTGATCGCGCGGAGAGTGCTCACGGCATGTCCCTCCCCTCGGGAAATCCCGTGTCCGGAAGCGGCGTGTCATCGAGACGCCGCAGGGAATCGAGGGCCGTGAAGTAGCGCCGAACCAGATCGCGATACTCCAGCGGGGCCTTTTCCAGGGGCTGGTAGCGTAGGCGGAAGGGCTGTTTCTCGGCATCGTCCCCAGCGCCTTCAAGACCCTCCTGCACGTCGAACAGACGGGTTGCCGTCCGGCTCTCGCGACGGGTCGTGTAATCTCGGCGGCGCACCGAATTCCGGGCGTCAAGCATGCGGCTGAGGATCCGCTCCTGGCGTATGAGGGTCTCCTCACTGACCAGACCGTCCGCCAGGTCCCGGCTGATCGATTCCATGTCTCGGCCCAACTGCCCGAGGTCGCCGAGAATCCTTTCACCATCCGGCCGTTCCCGCTGCCTCTCCTCCTCGGCAAGTTCGCTCATCTGGCCGGCCAGTCCCGCTTGTTCCTCCCCCAGCCGCCTCATCTGGGAGCGCATCTCCTGGCTCAGACCGCGGTTGGCGAGCATGCGCCGCAACTCCTCGGTGGTTCCGTTCAACCCGGCCTGCCCCTTGGCCATCTGCTTGAGCTGCTCATTCGCCGAAGACATGGGGGTCCCGCTGGAACTACAGCTGCCGCCTGACATCTGGGCCTCGGTCAGCAGGCTGATCACCAGGCGGTTGGTGGCCACCAGGCTTCCCCGGGCGTGCCGCCGGGCGATCTGGGAGCGGTTTTCCTCCATGGCCCGCAGGCTGCTGCCCATCTCCTCGATCAGGCCGTCCAGCTTCTTGAGCAGTTTCAGGATGCGGTTCGGCGCCTCGGCCATCAACAGGGAGAGATTGTCACGAACCCCCACGGCCGCTTTCTGCACCCGGTGCTGGGCGCGGGTCAGCTCCAGCGAGCGCAGATCCCTCAGGTCCGGCGGGATGATGGCGGCGATCTCCTCCTGACGGGTGGACAGGGCCAGCATGTCCGCCGCCAATCCGCGGAGGGAAGACACCTGCTCCATCTTCATGGCCATCTGCAGGGCTTCCTGCGACTGGATCATGACGTGATAGAGGGCGCCCAGATCACGCAGGGCCTGTTCCTGCATCTTCGCCGCTTCGCCGGGGTCCATCTCCATCAGTTTTTCGGAAGCCTTGCCCATCTTGCTTTCGCTCTGCTGTTGATTGAGCTGGTCGAGCGCTTCCTGAAGAGCGGTCTCCATTCGGTCCTGGTCGGCGGTCTCGGAGTTCTGGGCGTTCTGCTCCCGCAGCTCCTCCAGGGCTTGTTCCAGTTTTTCCTTCAGTTGTTCCAACTCCTTGGCCAGAGCCTCCTGGCGGCGGGCCAGTTCCTCAACCGAAGGAGTTTCGCCGGCCTCCTGTTGGTTTTCCGCTTCCCCTGATTCACCTTCCTGGCCCTCCTGGCCCTCCTGGTTTTCCTGACCTTCCTGGCTATCGGTGGTTTGCTCGCCTTCCTCGCCTTCGCGGGCCGCGGCGGCCTGCTCCTGTTCCAACTGCCGGCTGAGATCGACGAGTTCCTGCTGTTTCTGGATCATCTTTTCCAGCAGGGAGGCCAGCCCCTCCAGATCCTGTTCCTGCGCCATGCGTTTCAGCATGGCCAGAGCCGCGTCCAGGCGGCGGGCCATTTCCTTCTGGTTGCGGGCCACTTCCTGTATGGCCCGCGCCACCTCGTCAGGCGAAACCTGCCCCGTGGCCTCTTCCATCTTCTTCAGGAGTTCGTTCAGCCTTTCGCTCCCGGACTGGGAGAGCAGTTCCGACACCTCGTCCGCCTTGTTTTGCTGGGCCTCGGAAGTCAGCTGGCTGCCGGCCAGGTGATCCAGTTCCTTCTGGAGCTCCCGGGCGACCCTGGCCAATTCCTCCTGAAGGGTCTTCTGCCGCTTGATGGCCGCCTCCATTTCCTGCTGGCGCGCCCAGTCCGGCAGGGGATTCTTCATCAGCTCACGCGTCAGACGGTCGAGATCGGCGTCGAGTTCGCGACTGCGTCGCCGCATTTCCTCCAGCTCGGACCTGCGTTCCTGACTGGCCTCCGCCTGTGAGGTTAAAACGTCCGCGGCCGAGGGCAGCACCAGGCGCACCACACGCGAACGGGACCGGCCGGGTGGGCCGGGCCGTTTGTTGTCCACGGCTTCGACGGAGAGTTCCAGCGCGTCTCCGGACACCAGGTCCAGATCCCCGGCCTGGATTTCGAGCAGGAAACGGACCCTCAACTCGGACAGACTGTCATCGCGGCCGCCCGGACGGACCCGCAAAGGACCGGCGTCGGTGGCGAAGGTGAGCCAACCGTCACCTTCCCCGGGCCAGAAGCGTCCGCCCTGCCAGTCCCCGGAGTCTTTGGTGCGGACCAACATGCTCAGCCCGGCGAGTCCGAAATCATCCGCCGCCTCCACTTCGAGGGTCACTTCTCCGGAGATGGGCAGGATCCCGTCGTCATCCACCCGTTCCAGCCGCACCGCCGGCGCCGCATCCTCGGCCGCGGCGATCTCGTACTGCAGGGGTGAAAGGTTGCGCAGTCCGAAGGCATCTTCCAGGTTCACCGTGAAGCTGGTCGATTCGGTAATGAGCATGGCGCCGGAAATCCGCAGGGAATCCACCTCCAGTCTCAGGGTGTCTCCGGGTGCGGTGACGATCCAGGCCTGCTCGACGGAATGATTCACGATCCCGGACAGCACCACGGAACTGCCGGCGGGCACCTCGAACCAGGCCGGCAGCCGGGCCATGTCGCGGGCCGGCAGCCGGGTGTAGGAGGGCGGAATCACCCGTGCGGACAACCCGGTCATCAGGGGGTGGTGGATGACGGTCACCCGGCCGATCTCCGTGACCATCGCACCTCGAACGAAGCGCCAAGTGAAATTCTCGCGAACCTCGGGAATCACCGCGGTCCACTTCCGGTAGGGAGAGGGAAGTCCCGGTGCGGCGATGAACACCCGTTCGGCCATGGTGTCCATACGTTGCCACATGCCGCTGCCGAGGCGGATCTCGCAGACCGCCGGGTCGAGTCCTCCCGCGAAATCCAGGGCGGCCAGCTCGATTTCACTGCCGGCTATCACGAAATCCCGGTCCCCCAACCCGTAGAGTCCTCCCACCGGAACGAGGACCTTGGCGGGCTGGGGCCAGGCCAGGCGACCCAGTCCCCGTCCGAGATCCTCCGGGTTGGCGACCATCATCAGGATTCCCAGGCAGAACACCGCCGCCAGGCCCAGACTCCAGGTCCGGGCGTGGGGCAGGAGGAGCACTCGTCCCGGGGTCAGGTCATCCAGAATCCCCTCAGCCCGCTGGAACAACCTCCGCAGCAGTTCACGTCGGACCGGATGCGACCCGACCCACCTTCCAGGCAGCCGTTCCGCCTCCTCGGCGGAAACCAGGACGTTGGCGAAATCACCCTGTTGTTCGATGGTCCGGACGAGATCACGGGCCCGGCGCCAGGATCGCAGGGGAAGGACGAGATAATGCCGGACAACCAGGATCAGAACCGCCAGCAGTGAAAGAGACAGTCCCCAGGCGATGAAGCCCCCCGGACCGGTTTCCGCTCCGATCGCCCAGGCCGCCAGCAGAAGCGCGCCACCGGCGACGGTCAGAGTCCGCACCAGGCCGTGGCGAAGGGCGCGCAGCCTCGTGCGTACCAGGAGGCGGCCGAGCCTGGTCTGGAAGTTGGAGTTTTGCTTCACTGTTGCCATGATGCTCGAATCCGGTTCAGGGATGGGTCAGGGCGTACATCAGGATGTTGACGGCCATCTTGGCCGCCGCCTCGCGAACCTCGGCCGGATCGTCATGCACATCCGGATCCTCCAGCCCGTCCCCTATATCCGATGAATAGGAATAGAACAGGACCAGGCGCCCGTTCCTGAAAACGCCGTACCCACGGGCGGGTTCCCCATCGTGTTGATGGATCTTCGGCAATCCCGGCAATTCATAAAACGAATGATAGATCGGATGGTTGCCCGCGATCGGTTCCAGTTCGTTCTCGGGAAACAGCTTGGCGACCATATCGCGGAAGGAGGGGTCCAGCCCGTAGTTGTCGTCGGCGTACAGGAATCCCCCGGCATCAAGGTAACGGCGCAATTCCGCCAGATCCCCCGTGTCCAGGGCGATGCGGCCGTGCCCCGACACATAGAGGAAGGGGTAGCTGTACAGATCCTCGCTGTCCAGGGTCACCACGACATCCGTCTCGGCGGTGGGGATACCGGTCCTGGACCGGAACAGGGCGAGCCAGTTGGGCAGGCTGCTGGGGTCGCAATACCAGTCGCCCCCACCCTCGTAGTGCAGCCTGGCGATGCGCACTTCGGGCTCCGGTGCAGTCCGACCCGCCACCGCTGGAGGAAGGACCGCAGTACACGCCAAGGCGGCCAGGACCAGGATGACGGCCCGTTTCACTGAAAGCTGGAAAGTCATGGAAGTCCGGGATCCCTTTCCGCCGAGCCCACATCGGGGCTGCGTGGCAACATCAGTTCCGCGATGGCTCCGGGTCCGTCACTGCGGTTGGTAAGCGTGATGATTCCGCCCATGCGGTCGGCCAGGTTCCGGCAGATGGCCAGGCCCAGACCGGTGCCTTTGCTCTTGGTGGAAAAATACGGGTCGAACAGACGATCGGCCACTTCCGCCGGCAGGCCGGACCCATTGTCCGTCCAGACCAGGGTGACATGATCCGGCGCGGGACGCCAGGCGATCCCGATGGCCAAGCGCTCGTCTTCCCGGGCGGCATCCAGCGAATTCTGCATGAGATTGCCGAGAATCTTCTGCAGGGATTCCAGGTGGGCCAGGACCGCAGGAACCGGTCCCGGCGCCACGGTGACCTCGGGGACGGAAACCCCCGCCGCCGTCGCGAATGCATCATCCCAGTCCTCCGTCTCTTCATGCGCGCCGTACCCGGCGAGGACGTCCGCGACCATGGCCTCCAGATCGACGACCTCGGTTTCCAGTTCTCCCGGCCGCCCGAGCAGGCTGAACTCTCCCGCGATACTCCGCAGCAGGGTGACCTGGCTCAGCACCCGGTCCACGGTTTCCGTGACGATCCGATCCAGCTGGGGATGCTGGTCCCGCCAGGCCTGCCCCAGCAGTTGAACCGAGAGTTGGATGGGCGTCAGGGGGTTCTTGATCTCGTGAGCAACCTGACGGGCGAGTTCCGCGTTGATGGCCATTTTCTTGTTATCGAGAAACTCGGTGATGTCCTCGAAGACCAGCATGGTGTCCGTGCGACCGTCCGGAAGAGCCAGGGGAGCCATGGCGCCGCGCAGGGTCCGGCGGCCGTCCTCGCTGACCAGTTCCCCACCCACCCGATCGGCCCCCGCGGAAAGGTTGCGGAATCCCGTCAGCAG
>CBDURF010000147.1:0-8552 GCA_965369705.1 uncultured bacterium | reverse complement strand
CGTCGGCCCCGAAATGTCCTCAGCCCTTCGGGCCTGCGGATTTTTCGGGGCCGACGTACGCCTGCCGGGGGAGGTCACCCGCGCAAGGGCAGGACCAGGTCCCGTGTGTCGCGGGGAATCATTCAGACAAGGGTAAGAGACGGAACACCGCCTGGATCTGCATGACTCCGACCAGTTCGTCTTCCTCGTTGCCTGCCAGGACGTACCACACATGGAGGCCCGGCCTGATGATGAATGACTCGGGCAACTCGATCGAGTTGGTGAAGGTCAGGGGCAGGACACCCCGGTCGAACCGGACCTCGTAATACTTGGCCCCGGGCACCGCGGTCCAGTGCAGGGAGGTCGGAGATGCATCCAGGGCAAAGCCGTGGGGAGGCGCCTGCGGTTCGATTTCGTGCAGGACGATAAGGTCGCCCGTGTCGATGACCTGGCCCGCCTCGACCTTCAGTGGAACATTGCCCGTCTGACCCGGATAGTAAGCCCCGTCCGCCAGGGGAAACCCGGGTTGCAGAAGATAGGTACCCGCCGGCAGGTTTGGGATGGTGAAACGGCCGTCCTGGCCGGTGACCGCCGCCCAGCCCGGCATGCCCACCCCCCCCTTCTCCAACCCGGACGAATCAAACACCCCCAGGCCGACCGCGATGCCCGCGGCGGGAAGTCCGTCCCGCAGCAGACGTCCGCTGATCGCACCCTGGTCGCAGCCGTCAAACGGCGTCATGACGATCGTGATGCCGCTGATATCAACGTCCTGGCTGCCGTGGGGAGGGTCATAACTCCAGATCACCGGACGGTAGTCGTGGCGGGTGAATATCAACGGAATGAGCTGGGTGAGATTGCCTGAATCGGGATTCATCGCAAAGAGAATCTGGGACACGGAGAAATTTCCGTCTTCACCGGTGACGTCATCGCTGGGCCAGGTTTGCCCCTGGTATCCCGAAAGGTAGGGCGACATTCCAACGAAAACCTGACCGAGCGGGGCGCCGGATCCCGCCTCGACCACCCGGCCCGATATCCGGGGCAGGCTGTCGGGTATCACCTTGCGGACCAGGACCTCAACAGGAGCGACGGGAACCGAATGACCGACCGTCGCAACCGGCGACAGCGGCGACTGGAAAAGACCTCCCCGGGCCCCAGGGACCGGCACCCCCCGCGTCCAGGACCAAAAATCCGGCAAGGCGTGGACCTGGTAATCGACTCCGCCGAAAACCAGGAGACGATGGTCATCCCCTGGAAGATGGCCAAAGTTGCAGATGCCGTCGATCCCCGAGACAAGGGGACCGGCCACGGGCAGATTGGACCAGGGATCCATCACCACGATCTTGATGCCGGCCACCGGACTGCCGTCCGCTTCGTCAACGGCCTGGACCAGATCGGGTTGAGTCGTCGGGACCTTTTCCTGGTCATCGCCGCAGCCGGCCAGCAGGACCAGCCCGCACCAGGCTGCCGCCAGCAGCCGCGGTCGGTGGCAAGCATGGGTTTTCACGGATCGATCATCCTTTGCCGGCGTTGATTCGCCCCCATCTCTCAAATCAATAGACCGCCGCCGCCACCCTGCGATTGAAGTGGAACGATCCCCGCATGACGACCGCGCCGGTGGCGACAAGCTTGATGGCCCGGATACGCCCGCCGGGCGCCTCGATGCAGATTTCCGCCTTGGTGGGACGGCCCATGGAATGTCCCTGCTCGGTCACCACGGTGATTTGGTCCGCCACCGGCACCAACCGCCGGTCCACGATATAGGCGGCGGCGGCGCCCAGGGATGTGCCGCTGACCACATCCTCGTCCGCCCCCAACCTCGGGTGGAAGAACCGGCAATGGAAATCGGCCTCGCTGCCGTACGTGTCAGGGCAGAAGAGGGTGATCCCCCCGACGCCCCGGCGATCAGTCAGTTCGCCGATGGACTCCATGTCCCGAAAAACCCCCCGGATGGCGTTACGGTCGTTGACCGGCACGATGATCTGGTCGAAACCGCAGGACACCCGCTGTGGCCCGTGGTCACCGATGCGCAGGTATTCCGCAGGCAGGCCGAGGGCCGCGGACACTTCCCCGGCGGGTACTGGTTCACCGAACCGGGGTTCGGGCAACTCGAGAGTGATCCGCGTCCGGCCGTCCTGCCCGGCGGTCAAGGTCACCGGCAGAATTCCCGCCCCGGTTTCAAGACGGACTTCCAGACCCTCGGGTTGCGGCTTGAAAAAGCCCCGGTCAGCCATCGAAGCGAAGGCCGCGATGACCACGTGGCCGCTGAGAATGGCCTCGCGCCGCTTGGTGAAGAAGCGAAGCCTGACATCGCCATCCGAAGTTTCCGGGGGCAGGACGAACCCCGCCTCCATGGAGAGTTCGTCGGTGATCTGAAGCATTTCGGCTTCGGTCAGACTGGCGGCGTTGGGTATGATGGCGGCGGGATTCCCCGTGAAGGGATGATCCGCGAACGCATCAACGATATGGAAGGGAATGATGGTCATGGCGTCCTCTTTTGCTGTGGCGCCACCGGGACAGGCGCCGATCCAGACGGCCGGCAGCGGGGTTCCGGGCAACCCCCGGATACCAGGCGAGGAATCGAGGAGCGATTAAGAATATGTTAACAATAAAGGGAGGTCTTCACCACCCGGCTGGAGCCGGGATTTTCATTCTCCCTGGGACCGCATTCCCATTGACTTGAATCAGAATCGAAAGCCCCCCCGGGGGTTCTTTTGGGGAGCCGTTTTTTGGGGGGGCCGCGGCGCCGCCATGAGATGCCATAATTATGTTGCGGTTACTGGGACAATTCTACATTGCTTGAGCTGGATTATTGAATCGCTTGCCGTCAGGCCTGTTGGGAACTTTTATTCAGTACCGGGTTCGAACCCGGGTCATCCGGCAGGAGAAAGGAAATCATGGGTCCCGCGACACTTTTTCGTTCCCGTCCCCACAGCCGAAACCGGTTTGCGGTCGCCTCTTTCCTGGTCGCCCTTTTCCTTGCCGCCCCACTGGACGCTACCCCCACGGTCCCCGCACCAGGCGGGTCGGATCGTGCCGAACTGGCCAAAGACATCATTGACCTGATGCGGCAGGAGCGCCGGAACGAAGCCCTTCCCTTGTGTCGGGCCTTCACCGACCGCTTTCCCGATGATCCTGCCATGCTCTACAACCTGGCCTGCCTGGAAAACATGACCGGTAGCCCCGAGAAAGCCGTTGCCGCCTTTGCGGAAGCGGTGGCCGCCGGCTTCGACGATTTCGTAATGGCTTTCAGCGATCCGGACCTTGCAAGCCTGAAATACCATCCCGACATGATCGATCTGGCCCATGAACACCAGATCCGCCTGTCACAACTTGCTGCCGCCAAGGCCGTGACCCTTACCTGGCAGAACATCTCGTCGCCCATCCCCTTGGTGGCGGACCACGCCGACACGACCTCAGGCGCCCCCGAAATCCGTCTGACCTGGACCCCGGTGGGCCTGGATATCGAACTTCGCGCCGCCGGACCCTGGTCCGGCCTGGTGGCCCCGGACAACCTGGCGCCCTGGAACGGAGGATCCGGGCTGGTCATCACGCTTGGGATTCCGGATTCAAGCGGTACGGGCGATTATCAGACCTCCAACCATTTCCTGTTCGCCTTCGGCATGGAAAAGGATAGCGCCGTCGGCGCCGCGTACCTGGCAGGCCAGGACCGTTGGCAGTCCATAACCGAACTGATCCCGAAGATCAGGCTTGACGACGAGGGCAATCTGGAACTGCGGACCACGATTCTCTGGGCCACCATCCTGCCCTACAACCCCCTGGTCGACGACCAGTTGGGCTTCAACGCGGCCCTGCTGCTCAAAGGACCCGGCGATCCTCAACTGGCCGCCCTGCTGCCCGACCGGGCCGCCTTCCGTCCCCGGTCCGCGGTGCGGCGCGTCGTCCCGCTCACGTTCCAGACCGCGTCGGTCGGTGAAGAGGTGTTCCTCGGCAAGGTAACCAACACCATCAGCGGCGCCGAACCGGTCACCTTCGATCTGGTCGCGGTTTCCCGGGAAGAGGGCGCCGGTTGGTTGACCATCGATTTCCTCAGCGGCCCCGACCAGTCCCTGCTGCCCGACGGACAAGTCAGCGGAACCCTGGACCTGGTCCAGGGTCTCAACCGACTGACCCGACAGGCGGATTTCACAGCCCTGAAAACCGGCGCCTACGTGATCAAGGCTCTGCTGACCTTTCCTTCCGGCCGCTCTCTTGCCTGGGGTTCCACCGTCCTGCAGTTGGCTCCCGGCTGGCGCGAGGAACTCCTCGCCCGAATCAACCGGCTCAACCCGCAGGAAAGGCCCACCGCCCTGTACCATCTCGAATCCATCGACGAGGCCGTGGCCACCCATCACCCTCGTCGCGGACCAGAGACCATCGCCACCACCCTCAATGAACTCGCCCGGTTGCTTGACAACGCCGACAAAGGGGGATCGATCTTTCCTGACAAGGGTCTCTTCCTCGCCGTATACCCCGGCCCGGCGGGGGATACCCGGTTGTGCCACCTCTATCTGCCGGCCGGGTGGAAGATCGCCACTCGTCTGAATCCGGTACTCACCCTCACGGCCGTCCCCGGCATGGCAAACGCCATCGCCGACCGCATGGGCCAGAACTACGAACAGGGACGCCGGATGCCTACTCTCAAGGCTGGGTCCGACGAGGGGTTCCCTGTGTTCCTGGTACCCCGTCTGGGGCCGCCGGCCAATCCGCGGCCGGGCGATCTGGAGGCCGAAGCGGAGGCTTGCCTGGCCTGGGTCCAGAACACTTTCAATACGATCACTGTCTCGGTAGCCGGCGTCGACCAGGGCGCCGGAACCGCCCTTCATCTTGCCGGAATCCATCCCGAGGCCATGAAGGCGATGATCATCTTCGCCGGGAAAAGCCTCGAACCCTGGCCCCAGGCGGACCTTGACTTCATCAAGAGGCAGTTGACCGGCTTCCCGGGGGATCTCCCGGTTTCCTGGGCGGACTTCGTGGGCGAAACGGAAATCTCCGGCCAGGGCCCCCTGATCCTGAAGGCCTTGAGGGAACTGGGTAGCGATATCGTGGAGGTCCAGGAGGTCAGGGGCGGACTGAATTTCACGCAGGTCGCCGACCGGACCGTGCGGTGGGCCGAGGGCCTGCGCTGATTTCACCGGAGCGTGCAACCCCTCCCCCGAAAGCACGTATGGCCATCGGGCCTGCCTCCGAATAAACTTCACCGCTCGTGGGTACCTTAGCCCGTTGCCCCCGAGTCCAGTTCCATCTTTTGCCCGGGTTGTCGCATCGCTGGGCGATTCAGTAATCCGGGGTAGGAGGCGTCATGCTATCCTTTCACGAGCGAATTCCCCGGTCCTGGAGTTTCCTCCCCCTGCTGGCCGTCCTGTTGATGGCCACGGCCCTTCCGGCCGCTGCCGGCGAGGAAGTGATGAAGGACGGCGTGCTTCACGTCGTCAACGGATCCGAACCGTCGGGCGGTCGGCAGACGATGCACCTCGAGGAACTCTGGCGCGTCGGCGGCGAAGACGACGAGGAAACCGTGTTCGGGATCATCAACAAGGTCCTGATCGACGACGCAAACAACATCTATCTGCTCGACGCCCAGCTGTCGGAAATCAGTGTCTTCTCGGCCGAAGGCGATCTGGTCAACACGATCGGCCGCGAGGGCGACGGTCCCGGTGAATTCCGGGGTCCCACCGACATGTGTTTCCTTCCCGACGGCACCATCGGGGTGCTGCAGGCCTTCCCCGGCAAGGTGGTCAAGCTGAACCTGGACAACACCTCCGCGGGAACCTGGCCCCTGGGCGACCCGACCCAGGGCGCCTTCTATATCATGCGGGGACTGCGCCAGGGCGGCGGCAACGTGGTGGCCGGAGGTACGGAGCAGCACATCGACCAGGTCAACGGCATCGTCACGCGCGAAACCTTTCTCAGCAGCCTTACGACCGAGGGCCTGCGCGACAAGACCTTCGCCTCCAGCATGGTATCGATCAAGCTGCAGGAGCTGCGGTTGGATGAAAAGGAACTCATCGACGGCGCCGACCGCCGCTTCGATGTTGCAAACGACGGCCGGGTGGTGGTGGCCATCCCGCGCAATGGATACGAGGTGAGCGTGTTCGCCGCCGACGGTACCCTCGATCTTGTCTTTTCCCGGGAATACGAACCCTGGCAGAGGGATGAGAGAGCGGCGGGCATCTGGCAGAGGATCCTCGAAACCATACAGCGTCAGCAGGCCCCCGGCGCCCCCATCAGCTGGGAGGACACCGAACCCGACGTCGAATTCCTCCGGCTGGCCCCCGATGGCTCGGTCTGGATCCTCAACAGCCGCGCCATGTGGACAGAGACACCCGGCGCCTTCACGTACTATGATGTCTTCAGCCCAGCGGGCCATTTCGAGAAGCAGGTGCAGGTCGTTTGCGAAGGTGATCCCCAGGATGACATCCTGTTCTTCGCCGGGGACGACCTTGCCTTCATGATCACGGGATTCTGGGATGCGGCGCTGTCACGGTTCGGGGGCGCCGGGGCCACCGACGACGAGGAAGATGAAGCCGAGCCCATGTCGGTCATCTGCTACCGGATCAAATAGGTTTTTTGGCGCTGGTCCCGGTTCCCTGATGCGACAGGTATTTCCTGGACGGTCTATTTCCACATCAAGCGAGGTCGTTTTGTCGTCTGTTTCATTCCCAAAGACCCCCACTCTCCCATACGTGCGCAACTGCCTCATCGGAATGGGATTCTTGATGTTTTCCCTGCAGCCCGTCAGCCAGGCGGCTGTTCCGGTTATCACCAACAGCGACGTACCCGTAGATGGCCTTCTGAAGGTGCAACTCGAGGAATTGTGGCGCATCGGGGGCGAAGAGGATGAAGAAAACCTGCTGGGAGTCATCGACCGGGTCCTGGTCGACGATGACGGCAACGTCTACCTTCTGGACATCCAGCTGGTAGAGGTCCAGGTCTTCGACCCCGACGGAGAATACGTTCATTCCCTGGGCAAGCGGGGCGACGGGCCCGGGGAAGTGCGCAACGCCCGGGACCTGCTCTTCCTGCCCGACGGAACCGTGGGCTTGGTGCAGGGTTTTCCCGGCCGGATCGTGAAGATCGACCTGGCGGGACTGCCCGCAGGTGAATTGAGGCCCGGCGGGGATGATCCGTCCGCCGGCGGGTTTTTTGCCCTACGCAGCGCCGCTTCCTCAGCGGGCCGGCTGGTCCTGGGTGGTGCGAAAATCACCCGGGGCGAAAACTCCCGCACCGCCACCAACTTCATTGCCGCCTACGGTCAGGACGGCGCCGAGGGCGTCCGTTACCTGGAATCGATCAACGTCCGGGATTTTGGTCGAATGGAATTTTCCGAGAAGGCCGAATTCTTTCCCGGACAGGGCGGCTGGGCCCTGGCCGACGACGGGCGCATCTATGTTGCGCCCGCCAGGAACGAATATCGCATCGAAGTCTACGGGCCCGAAGGGGTCCTGGAGAGGACCATCACCCGCAAGTACGAATCGTGGCGGCGAACACCGGTCGAAGCGGACCGGGCCCGGGAAATGATGATGCCTTTTCGCAGACGCAACCGAAACGCCATCAAACTCGTAATGGAACCGACCGAACGCGACATACTCGACATCCGCCTTGATGCTCAGGGACAGCTCTGGGTCCTGCCGAGCCGGGGTATTCGCGATCAGGAAGAGGGGATCCATTCCACCTGGGACGTCTTCGACGGCACAGGCGCCTTTGTCCGGCAGATGGCCATCGCCTGCGAGGGTGACGGTCGAAAGGACGCCCTCTTTTTTCCGGGCGGCGACCTGGTGGTACTGGTCAGGGAGCACGCCGATGCCGTGTACGCCTTCCGGGGCCGCGGCGCGGACAATCCCGAGGCTGAAGAAGAGGATGCCGATGTGCGCCCGTTGGAAGTAATCTGTTACCGCATTTCGCCCTGAACCCATCCGGGACCGTGCCGACATAAGGGGAGCCTATCATGTCCACCCGCATCACATTTCCAGTTCCATTCGTGGTTTTCCTGCTGACGGCCCTGCTGATCGGCGGAACCGTCTGCGCAGAACCTGACACGGTCACCAATGGCGCCGACCCCCAACATGGCCGGGAAACGGCCCAGCTGACCGAACTATGGCGCGCCGGCGGCGATGACGAGGAGATCTTCTTCGGTTCCGTGTCCTCGATCCACACCGATGACCAGGGCAACATCCTGCTCCTGGACAGCCAGCTGTCCGAAGTCCATGTCTTTTCCCAGGAGGGCGAATTCCTGCGCACCGTGTGCGGTGAAGGTGACGGCCCCGGTGAAGTGCGGCGACCCAACGACATGTTCATCATGGCCGACGGCACCATCTGCGTCCTGCAGGGGTTTCCCGGCCGGATCGTCAAGTTGCACCCCGACGGCACTCCCGCCGGCGAGGCGAACTATTCCCAGGGCGAAGGGGGCGCTGGCCAGTTCGCGGTCCTGAACCGTGGTTTCGATCTTCCCGACGGTATGCTCCTTGTCGGCATCCGGATGTCCTTCTCCGGCACGGGCGCCAGCAACCAGACCTATTTTCTTTCCCGCTGTTCGAATGAGGGGAAGGAAGTCATCGCCTTGGTGGAAAAGGAAA
>CBDURF010000146.1:0-8570 GCA_965369705.1 uncultured bacterium | reverse complement strand
CTTTCACCCTCCTGCCGGGAGCCGACACACTGGATGAAGACCGCGCTGGCGGGAGGGGTGCCGCCCTTGCCGAAGAGCTTATCGCCGGGGTCAGTCAGGCGCTTCTCCAACTCGACGCTGGTGACCACGTTGCCCTTGGAACCGTAACCGAAATTTCCGGTCGGGTCGTGCACTCTGGCCCCGGTGGCCAGGATGATGGTGCCCAGTTCCAGTTCCTCGGAAACCTGATCCTCGCCGGTGCCCGCCAGTTCGACCCGGAAATTTCCCAGGTAGCCGTGCACGGCCGCCAGGTCGGTCCGCATGCGCACGGCGACCCCGGACTTCTCCAGGGGGCCGCGCAGGCCTTCGAGCTTCTCGCGGCCCGGCGCGCCCGATCCGTAGAGGGTTTCCAGGCCGGGATCCGCCAGGATCCCGCCCAGCTGCCCGCTCTTTTCGATGAGGACCACCTCGAAGCCCTGGGCGTCCAGATCCAAGGCCGCGCGGATGCCCGCGACTCCGCCGCCCACCACCAGGGCTCTACGGTTGACCGACACCTCCACCGGCTGCAGCGGTTCCAGCGCGACGGCCCGGGCTATGCCCATGCGAATCTGGTCGCGGGCCCTGAGGTAGGCCTCATCCGGCACGTGGGCGTGGACCCAGGTGCACTGGTCGCGGATGTTGACCATCTCCACCAGAAAGGGATTCAGGCCGCTGCGAGCCAGCACTTCCCGGAACACGGGCTCGTGGGTGCGCGGCGTACATGCCGCCACCACCACCCGGTTCAACTCGTGTTCGTCGATGGCCGCGGAAATGGCCCGTTGGGAGATGTTCGCGCAGGCGAAGCTTTCCTCCGCGGCGTAGACCACACCCGGCATCCTGCGGGCCTCGTCCGCGAGCCGGGTCGGGTCGACCACGCCGGCGATGTTGGTCCCGCAGTGGCAGATGAAAACACCCACCCGGGGCGCCCCACCAGGATTGCGCGACTCGGGCGGCGCCACTTCTTTGGTCTCCTGCCGGTGATCCAGCACATGCACCGCGGCTTCGGCGGCCGCGGCCCCTCCCTGGGCCACGCACTCGGATACGATGGCCGGCGCCCCGGCGCTGCCGGCCACGTAGATCCCTGGCCGGGACAGTTCGGATGGAGCGTATTCAGGATCACGGCGCTTGTAGAAGCCCTGCGCGTCCAATTCGACCCCGAGGATCTCCGCCAGTTCGGGCGATCCGCGCGCGGGCAGAGCGGCGGTCGACAGGACCACCATCCCGGCCTCCAGCTTGTCGGGCCGCCCTGTTCGGTAGTCCTCGACCCAGAGGGTCAGGTCGCCCGAGTCCGGATCCTCCTGGATCTTGGCGGGCCGACCGCGCACGTGGCGAATGTCCTCGCGGCCCAGGCAGCGGTCCACAAAGGCGTCGTGGCCCCGGCCCACCGCCCGCATGTCGGTGTACAGCAGGATGCACTCCTCCAGGCCCGGTTCATGTTCATGTGCCAACATGGCCGATTTCACCGAGTTCATGCAGCAGTACCGCGAGCAGTAGGACCTCCCGCCTTCACCCCGGGAACCCACGCACTGGACGAACACGATGCGGCCGGGCACCTGATGGTCCGAAGGCCGCAGGACGCGGCCGCGGGTCGGGCCGGTGGCGCACAGCAGCCTTTCGAATTCGAGGCCCGTCATCACGTTGGGCGCCCGACCGTAGCCGAAGGCCTGGAGTTCGCTCGGGGCCAGTTCGTCGAACCCGGTCGCCACCACCACCGCGCCCACGTCCAGGGTGGTTTCCACGGGCATGTCGTCGAAATCGATGGCCCCGGGGTCACAGGCCTTCACACAGCGTTCACAGACAAGGAACTCGTCATTCAGGCAGGCTTCGCGGTCAATGTAGTAGGTGGCCGGCACGGCCTGGGGAAAGGGTCGGTCGATGGCCTTGGCCGCCTTCAGCCCGACGTCGTAGGGATTGGGCCGGACAGAAGGACAGGCTTCGCTGCACAGACCGCAACCGATACAGAGCTCCGGATCCACGTACCGCGGCTGATGGCGCACCCTGGCTTTGAAATCGCCGGCCGTGCCATTCAGCCCGACGACTTCTGAAAGGGTGTGCAGCCGTATGCGGGGATGCCGACCGGCATCCATCATCAGGGGCCCGAGAATTCAGATCGAGCAGTCGACGGTCGGGAATACCTTGTCCAACTGACTCATGCGCCCGCCGATAGACGGCAACCGCTCCACCAGGTGCACCTGGAATCCCGCCCGCGCGAGATCGAGCGCGGATTGGATGCCCGCGATCCCGCCACCGATCACCAGGACCCCTCTAGCTGTGGAAGTGCTCATATCCCTTCTCGAAGGCTTGCAGGTTAAGGTCGACCGTGGCCGGGGGGACCAACGATTCGACCGCTTGTTTGGCGGCCTCCTTGCCCACGACTTCCGTCGCCGCCGTGGCAAATCCCACCACGACGATGTTCTGGACAATGCGTTTGCCCAGCTCCTCGGCGATGCGGGTCGCCGGGATCCCATATTTTCTGACTCCGGCCGGCACCTTGTCGTCCGGTTGAACCAGATCTTGGTCGTAGATCAGCACCCCGTCGTCCCTCAGTTCGCCGGCGTACTTCTCGTACCCTTCCCGAGACAGGGCGATCAGCACATCCGTCTGCCACAGGTAGGGATAAGCGACGGACTTGTCGTCCACGATAACCGCCGCTGCACAGGCGCTGCCTCGGGCCTCGGGCCCGAAGCTCTGGGTCATGGTCGAGTGTACCCCGTCGTAGATAGCCGCCGCTTTGCCAAAGATGAGGCCGGTCATGATGACCCCCTGGCCGCCGTAACCGGTGATCCTGATTTCACGCCGGGGCATTGGTCTTCTCTTCCTGCTTGGCCGCATCCATTTGCGCGGCGCGATAGTACTTGTCGCCTAGCGAAACCAGGTGCTGCCGGTCGCTGAGCTCGTGCCAGGTGGGCCGTTCTATGTCGACGAACTTGCCCACCTTGATGGTTTGCTGGTACTTGATGGCCAGGTCGGACGTGTCGCAGTCCCGTTCCACCTGGCTGTGGTCGTGGTAGAAATTCATCAGGTCGAAGCCCGACCCCAGGCGATTCCGTCGCGCGTACAGGGTCGAGCAGGGGGTGATGACCTCGACGAACCTGAAGCCCGGCTTGCGCAGGGCCTCGGTCAGCGACTTGGTAAGCCGGCGTACGTGCAGCGAAGTCCAGCGCGCCACGTAGACCGCCCCACAGGCCTCGAGCAGGTGTGGCAGGCTGAACGGGGGTTCGAAGGCTCCGTGGGGGGTGGTCGAGGTGATGGCCAGCTGCGGCGTCGTCGGCGCCACCTGCCCGCCCGTCATGCCGTAGATGAAGTTGTTCACACAGACGACCATGATGTCCATGTTCCGCCGGGCGGCGTGGATCAGATGGTTGCCGCCGATGGCTGACAGGTCGCCGTCGCCGCTGAACACCACTACCTTCAAATCGCGGTTGGCCAGCTTCAGACCCGTGGCGAAGGGGATCGCCCGACCGTGGGTGGTATGGTAGGAATCGAGCTTCACGTAGCCCGCCACCCGGCCCGTGCAGCCGATGCCCGAGACGATCGCCATCTTGTCGTAATCCATCTGCGCGCGGTCGATGGCATCGATGAAACACTTGACCACCGTACCGATGCCGCAGGTCGGACACCAGATGTGCGGAAAGCGTTCCGAGCGCAGCAGGTGGGCTTGGGGATGTTCGAGGTGGGTCGTCCTGTTCATCTCGCCGCCTCCTCGATGGCACGCTGGATTTCGGCGGGGTCGTGAACGCCGCCGCCCATGTGGGGCACCAGTCTGACCGGCGCCCGGCCGGCTGCGCAGCGCTCGACCTCCAGGCTGATCTGTCCGTAGTTGATCTCCGGCACCACGAAACCCTTGACCCGGGGCGCCAGCTCGCGGATTCGGCTCTCGCAGAAGGGCCAGACCGTCAGCAGACGGATCGACCCGACCTTCACGCCCGCGGCCCGGGCCCCGTCGATGGCCGCGCGCGCCACCCGCGAAGTGATGCCGTACGAGACGACCACCACCTCGCAGTCGTCCATCTGATCCTCCTCCAGCCGGACGATCCTGTCGGCGTTGTTGCGTATCTTGTCGCAGAGCCGTTTTACGAGCGTGTCCTGGCATTCGGCGGACATGACCGGATAGCCTTTCTCGTCGTGGGTCAGCCCGGTGACGTGGTAGCGGTGCCCGTCGCCGGCGTGGGCCATGGCTGGGATCATGTCCGCGCCCACTGCGAAGGGCTCGTACTCGCCCGGAGCCTTGTCCGTCATCCGGCGCGGGGTGATCTCGATTTCCGCCGCCGCCGGGATCACTACCTTCTCGGTCATGTGGCCGATGCACTCGTCGAGCATGACCAACACCGGGACACGGTAGGCTTCGGCCAGGTTGAAGGCCTCGATGGTCAGGTAGTAGGTCTCCTGGGGCGATTGGGGCGCCAGGGCGATGATCTCGTAGTCGCCGTGCGAGCCCCAGCGCGCCTGCATGATGTCCCCCTGGCCCACCATGGTGGGCAGGCCCGTCGAGGGTCCGCCGCGCTGCACGTTGATCACCACGAACGGAGTTTCGAGCATGGCCCCCAGGCCGATGGTTTCCATCATAAGACTGAAACCCGGACCCGAGGTCACGGTCATCGCCCTGGCTCCGCCCCAGACCGCGCCGAGCACGGCGGTTATTGAAGCGATCTCGTCCTCCATCTGGATGAAGGTCCCGCCGACGCTGGGTATGCGGGCAGCGAAGCGCTCCACGACCTCGGTCGAGGGCGTGATGGGGTACCCCGCGATGAAATCGCATCCGGCCGAAAGGGCTCCTTCGGTGCACGCGTGGTCGCCGTCCAGGTAGTGGTTGCCCGTGAGCACGCGTTTGGGATCAGCTGACGGCATCGCCGGCCTCCTTTTGCTGCTCGTCGGTCTCCTCATCACCCGCAGGCAGGCAGAAGATGGCGAAATCCGGGCAGATCACCTCGCACAGGTCGCAATTCACGCAATTCTCGGCATCGATCACTTCGGGATAGTGGTAGCCCTTCGCATTGAATTCTTTCGACATTTGGAGCACACCGCGCGGACAGAACTGCACACAGAATTCGCAACCCTTGCAGCGGTCGATGATGAGGTGGATTTCGCCCCGGGGAATCTTGACTTGCTGGATGTCCAGCGGAGTCCGCCAATAGCGCATGTCCGCGCCCCTTCCGGTCGTCGCCGGCGGTCGCGGTCACTTACTCCGCTCGGCCGGCGGCCGTAGACAGAGCGGCGGTTCGGATTGAGATGTTCGTGGCGCCTGGTGTCCTGGCTCGGCTCCATCAGATGCTTAAATGCAAACCCTGTTGTTGTTTCTCCTGTCGGATGAATGTCTGCCGTGATCCCTCACACCCTTGGCCACGCGTCGCCAATCCAAAACGCCGCACCAAGAGCCTATGGTGACATTATAGCCGGAAATGGTTCCGAGGAGTAGAGAAATGAAAGATTGATTTCAGTTATCAAAATTGACAGACGACAGCCCTGACCTCCCCTGATACCACCCAATGATGATATCGGTGGCTCGCTTCGATTTGCCCGCCCCTAGGTGGTGACGGGCTCCGTCGGCCCGGGCAAGAACGTTTCCTGCCCCAGCATTCGGCGTACCCTGCACCCATCGATCGCCTGATACAACCGGATCGGGGCCAAGGGGCCACCCAGCACCGTGTATCCACTTTCCCGGTAATGGTGTTCGGTCCTGAGCGCCGCCATGTTTTCCCGGTCGCCCACCAGGCCTCCGCCGGCCAGAACGAGAAGGGGCAGATTCGCGTTTTCCACCGCCACCTCGAAGTCCGGACGGATGGGCGATTCGCCTGCCACGAGCAGGACCAGATCCGCGTCCTGCAGTCGGCCGGGCCCATCGTCTTCTTGACTGGTTTCGCAGTCATACCAGCAGCCGTCGACCAGTTTGGCGCACAAAGTCTCGGCGAGAGGCCTGGTCTGGTCGTTATGCACGGTCATCAGCCGGCACGGACCGGTTTCGACCCGGAACAAATACCGAAGGCGGCCGCTCAGCTCCCGGGCCACTTCCTTCAGGGGCCGACTGTGCTCCTGGTGAAGAAGTTGCAGTTCCGCCTTGAATCCGGCGAGATTGCCCGGCATGTCCCAAAACCCATCGTCCGCAAGGCCTTCACACCGGTAAATCAGACGTCGGATCGCGACGTCCGGCAAACCCGCGCTTCGCGCCAGCGCAACGAGCATGACCCTGAAAGCTCGCAGGTGGGCCGTGAATATGCTGCGGGCCGCCGGGGAGCCATCGTAACCAGTTTTGGCCGCGTGAGTTGCGTAGGTGAAAATGGTCGGCAATGGACGGAGCAGGGGGGCCGCCAGTCCTTTGATCTGCAGTGGGGCCATGGTTTGTTCGTACATGAATCCCCTTCCGGTTGCCGTGGTTGGGGTGACAGTCACCCGCCCAGTTGATATAAATTAACCTCATATATTATGTTTGTAACATGAATTTTTTTCATATATTGTATCAATGCGCTCATGCTACGGGCTTTGGCCCGGCAGGAAGGGGATGAAGCCATGGACCTGCAGCGACTTCGGGGATTCTACTGGACGGCCCAACTGGGAAGCGTTTCGGGCGCGGCCCAGATGATAAACGTGAGCCAATCGGCCATCAGTCACCAACTCCGGTCCCTCGAAGCGGAGTTGGGGACCAAGCTGTACGAACGCTCGAAGCGGGGGATCGTGTTGACATCCGACGGCGAACGGCTGGTGCGTTACGCCCGCCGAGTGGTTCACACGGTGGACGATCTTCAAAGTGAATTCTCCGAGATCCAGGGCCGGCCCCATGGGACCGTGCGTATCGCCGCCTTCCGGGGCATCGCCACCCACTCGCTCCCCACCATCGTGAAACGCTTCCATGATTCCCACCCCAACGTGAGCCTGGATATTTCCAGCCGGGCTTTTGACACCGGAACCCTGCAGCAGGTCGCCGACGGCCAAGCGGATCTGGGAATTACCGCTTCATGGAACGAATTTGGAGGCCTGCACTACCTCGAGTACGCCTCCTACGACATGTTTGCCTGCACCTGTGCCGATCATCCCTGGGCGGGTCGTTCTGAACCCCTGACACTGGTTGATCTGGCCCGAAAGCCCCTCGTTTTGTATGAAAAAGGGACCGCCATCCGTGAGCGGCTCGACCGTGTCTTCGCCAGTGAGGATCTCCGGCCCGAGGTACCCATCTCCGTGGGCGGCTCCCAGGCCCTGCTCGAGTTCGTCAAAATCGGCTTGGGCGTGGGCATCGTGTCCGGCCTGGTCGCCGGTCCGGGACGTGATCCCGATCTCCACGTCATCCCCGTCTCCGACCTGTTCGGCCAGTTGGGCTACGGCTTTGTTCTGCCCAGCGGACGATATCTCACCGCCGCCGCGGGGGCGTTATTGCAGTCGGCAGGCATCACCCTGGACCGTTTGCCGGGGTAGTTACCTGCTTTAAACTGAACAATTTCCCTGCAATTGTTTTTCACCAGTGTTAGACTGTCCAGACCCCTGACTCCCACCACAAAAGGACGGTCTCGTGCATCGCAAGTCCCTTATTATGCTGGCCTTTATCCCGCTGTGCCTCCCCCCGCTCGTCTCCGCCCAATTCGGCCGTTGGGAAGACGAGGGCGCCAGCGCCCGGGCCCTCCGGCAGTTCCTGCAGGGGCGCAAGCAGGTCACCTGGAAGCCGAGAGTCTGATGACGCGCCACCAGCCCGCCATCCCCGCCCCGGGTTTACTGCGCAGGTGGCAGGTCTGGGCCGTGCTGATGGTCCTGTTCCTGTTCCCGTTCTTCATCCACATCCCACGGTCGTTGAATCATCACCCGATCATCTCGCCCATCGGCGACCAGGTGCACATCTTCCTGTTCGGTGGGATCACCTTGCTGCTCTACTGGTTCGGCCCTCTGCAAGGCCGGATCTGGCGAGTGGCGATGGTGAGTGCGGTCATGGGCGGCGCGGTGGAATTTCTACAGCTGCTGGTCGACCGCCAGGCGCTGTTCAAGGATTTCCTTCTGGACCTGGTCGGCATCGGGCTCGTGGTGGGCTTCGTCATGTGGAAAGGGCACGGACGCCAGGCGGGCAAATGGATCTTTATGTTGCTGCTGTTGAGCATCCCGATCCAACTCTACTACCTGCCGTGGCGCATCTCGGCCACCTACCGCTGCATGGACATGTTCCCGCTCCTGGCAAACTTCGAGACCTTCGGTGACCGCTATCTGTGGGGCCCCAACATGAAGGGCAAGCTCACCTATCCGAGGATCGCGGACACCCCCGACGGCGAAGGCCATGTGCTGCGGTTGGCAGGTGGATCGGAATCGCACTGGCCGGGCGCCTTCATGCGCCGCTTCCCCGAGGACTGGTCCGGCTACTCCGTCCTGAAACTGGATGCCCGGTTGGTGGACGCACCAGGCGACACCGTCAAGTTCGGCCTGCGCCTGGACGATTACCAGGGCGTCAAGGAGATGATCTGGGTCGCGCAATCCTTCACGGCCACGCGGCAGTGGCAGACTTTCACCATGCCCATCAAAGATCGCCAGCTGTGGAACAGCGACCGCAATCTGAATCTCCGGGAGATGGATCGGCTCATCAT
>CBDURF010000145.1:0-8579 GCA_965369705.1 uncultured bacterium | reverse complement strand
TTGACGTCCTCATCCTCGGTGGCGGCCGCCAGCTCCTTCAGCAGAAGCTGTTCCGTTTCTCCGGCCTGGTCGAGCACCTGCTGGATCTCCACATACATGGGTGACAGCTGCAGTACCGTGATTCCCGGACTGCCCATGACATGGGAATTGTCCTGGAAGGACGCGACGCTGCCGGACTGTCGGGGGAGATCCGCGGCGCCGGCCGCAGAAGCGGCCAGCGCCAAGACAATTGCAAAGACTAGGGTGTGCAGGATTCTCATGACATGAACCTCCTGTTCATTCTCAAGCCGCAAGGTTGACCCAGCTTGAGATAATAGTATTTTATCATAATTTAACAACTAAAACAACAAAAAGATGGTTTTTTTATCATTTTCTTTGGTTGAGCCAGGTTGGCAATCCCGAGGGAACCATGAACACCGTAACAAGTTGTAAAATATAATTTTAATAGAAATACACCCCCCGGAAGACCTTTTGCTGAGGAGGGGGGCTGTTCAGGATCAATTATTTTTGAGGTTTCGGGCTGGCATCCCCTGGCACGGTGGAAGCCGGTGCTGGTGAAGATTCCCGACCCCATGACGATGCCGCAGAGAATCATGGCCGCGTCAGGGACCCCTCTTCAGTGTATCCAGGGCCTCGCGCAGGGCGGCGATGTGCGCGGGCGTGGTGCCGCAGCAACCGCCCACGATCTTCACGCCGGCAGCCACCAATTCAGGTATGGCCGCGGCCATGTCGGCGGGCGTTTCGGGATAGTGGACCTCGCCGTTTTTCAGGACCGGCAGGCCGGCGTTGGCCTGGATCAACAGCGGCAGATCCGTAGCCGTCATGAACTCCCTGGCCACGGCCAGCATTCCTTCCGTTCCCTGGCCGCAATTGCCGCCGACGGCATCGGCTCCGGCGACGGCCAACTCGCGCGCAACCGTCGGGATGTCGTTGCCCATGATCGTGAACCATCCGCGGCCGGTGGGTTCGAAGGTCAGCGAAACCAGGACCGCACCTTCGCCGATCGCCCCGCGCGCCGCCTGCACGGCCAGAACCGCCTCGCTCAGATCGGTCATCGTTTCGACGGTCAGCAGATCCACGCCCCCGGCCACGAGCGCGCGGGCCTGAACCTTGAATCCCGCAAGGACTTCCGCCGGGTCCGCGTCACCATAGGGGGCCAAAAGCTGACCGCAGGGCCCGATGGACCCGCTGACCAGGCCCCGACCGGCCACTGCCCGGACCGCCACAGCCGCCGCGGTCCGGTTGATCTGTTCGCACCGGTCCGCCAGACCGTGAGCCGCCAGCTTGAGGGGCGAGCCGCCGAAGGAATTGGTGTGAACCAGGTCTGATCCCGCATCGATGTAGGCCGCGGCGATGCTTTCCAGGACCGCGGGACGGGTCAGGTTCCAGGCTTCGGGCGCCTCACCTGGCCTCAAACCCTGCGCCTGAAGCTGTGTCCCCATGGCCCCGTCCGACAAGAGGATTTGGCCGGCGGCCAGCCTGCTGTTCAGGTCGCGGTTCATGCGTCCTCCCGGGGGCTCGAGTCACCCTCCAGCAGCTGCCGGACACGATCCACCGCGCTGACCCCGTCGAAAGCGTAGGCGTCGGCTCCGATCTCGCGGGCGTAGTCCTCGGTCACCGGCGCGCCGCCGACCACGGTCCGCACCCGGCCGGTCAATCCTTCCTGCGCCAGCAGGTCGACGACTTCCTTCATGACGGGCATCGTCGTGGTCAACAGGGCCGACATGCCGATCACCCGGGCGTCGTGTTGGCGGACCGCATCCAGGAAATCCTTCGGCGCCACGTCGGTGCCAAGATCGATGACTTCGAACCCCGCCCCTTCCAGCATGATGCCGACCAGATTCTTGCCGATGTCGTGCTGGTCGCCCCGCACCGTGCCCAGTACCGCCTTGCCCGCCGTAGGTACGTCCTGTTTGAGCAGCAGGGGTTTCAGCAGGTCCATGCCCGCATGCATCGCCTTGGCCGCCAGCAGCACGTGGGGCAGAAAGATCTGGTGGGTGCGGAATTTCTCTCCCACCACATCCATGCCGGCGATCAATCCCTCGTTGAGGATGGTCGCCACGGGCAGCCCATCCTGGATAGCCTGTGCAGTCAGTTCGGCCACGTCATCGGCCTGCCCCTTGTCGAGACGATCCACGATGCGGGCCAGCAGTTCCATGTCAGACCTCTTTTTCCGGCGGCGCCAGGACGGACTCGATACGCTCCCGGCATTCCTTGCCGGTGCAGGCCGTGCAGAAAGGATAGTCGTTGGCGAAGCAGTGGATATCGGACCGTCCGGCGACGATCACGCCCGAGACCGATTTGAGCGGGTGCATCAGATAACTATCGGTGAGCGTGATACCCGCGGGTACCGAACCGAGACGCCGAAAAAGTTCTTTCTGACCACTGACATGCCAACCGCAGTATCCGGGGCTGTAACGCACGACCCCCGCCTCGCCGTCCAGGGAGACCGCGTATCGGTCCTGGGCGACCTGGGCCGCCCGGTCCGCCGCCAGTGAGGCTCCCGCGTCCAGAGCCGCTCCCAGCGGATAGTCATTGGCAAGAAAAAGGTCGCGTATCCTGTCGCATACCGCCTGGCCGCAGGTCACCGCGAACAGGGCCAGCTTTTCGGCCCTGGGGAAGATCAACTCCAAAGGAGTATCCGGATCGTTGAAGCCCTGTCCCGGATAGATGCCTGCGAATTCCTCGCGGGTCACCTCGGAAAGGACGCCGGCCGGAGCCAAGGCCATTGCCAGTTCCCCGCGGGCCAATTCCGCCAGGGTGAGCAGTTGATCGAATCCCGCCGCGTGCTCCGGCACGCCCTGTTGCGCGAGGATGGCGTCGGCGTCGGGCAGGATCTCCGCCGCGCTGATGTCCAGGACCGTGTTCACCTTGCGGCCTCGGGCAGGTGGTCCATGCCGTGGGCGGCGGCCGCGGCCGTCATCCGTTCCACCAGACCGTCTTCGGCGGCGGCGCTCAGGCCCGGCGGCCGCCACGACGACTCCAGGCCGTCGGCCACCGAGCGGGCCTTTTCGGCCAGGGTGCGGCCACCCTCCTCGAGCCAACGTGACTGATTCGCCCTTTCAATGACCATCCTCGGGAAGTGATGTTCGGCAGCCAGGTTCTGCAGGGAATGATCGCTGATCAGCAGGTGGCCTTCTTTGAGCAGTTCCTCGATCCGCGGACGGATCGGGAAATCATCCCGTGGCGTCACGCCCCGGCCCAGACGAAGGGCCAGCCCTGCGATCTCGTGATCGACGACCAGTTTTTCGACGCTCTGGCAGTTCTCGAAATCCAACATGCCCGGACCGGAAATACTGTTGATGCCCGACAGTACGGCCACCACCGCCCCCATGCCCGTTTCAAGTCCGGCCTGGGCGTCCAGCCCCTTGGCGTCGCTCAGGGCGATGTAGGCCTGGGTCGGCAACCCGAGCCGCTTGCCGATCTCGTTCAGACCGGCGTCGAGCAGCCAGGTTTCGGCCGCGCCCATGGGCGTGGTTTCGTAACGGATATCGAAAGGCGCCGGCGACCCCCCATAGAGCACCTTGGCCCCCGGGGAGGCCAGCTGGGCCAGGATCACGCCGCTCATGGTCTCGGCCGCGTGCTGAGCCAGCGTTCCGGCCACCGTCACCGGCGAAGTGAAGCCGGCCAGGGGCATCGTCGGGATCTCCACCGGGATGCCCGCCGCCGCGCAGTCCAGCAGGTTTTGGCTGGTGATGTCGCTCCATTGCAGGGGCGTGGTCGGCGCGCAGGAAAATACCGCCATAGGTTTTGCCCGGAGCTCTTCCGCGGAGCCGCGCACCGCCAGGAGCAGATCGTGCATCACTTCGAACCCATCAATCGAAAAGGACCCGGTGACCACGGGCTTGGCGCAGTACTTGAGCCCCAGATAAAGGCGGTAGCTGTCCTGCACGGGTCCGGGCACGTCATCGGGAATGAAGGCCGTGCTCTGGGCCGCGATGTCCGGCAACTGGGCTACGACTTTCGTGAATCTCACGTAGTCCGCCGTGGTCGGCCGGCGCATGCGGCCGGTATCCGGATCGAGATAGTTGATGGCCGAAGACCCGGGTGTGAAATGGACCCGGTGACCGCCCAGGTCGTGAGTCTGTCTGCCATGGGCGTTGAAGAGCGAGAAAGACGCGGGCGCCGTCGCCAGGGCCCTGTCGATCAGGTCGGCGGTGAACCTGGCGCGCCGGACGGCGGGTTCCACGCGAGCCCCGTGGTCCCCCAAAAGATCCAGGGCACGGGCGTTGTGGATCTCCATCCCGAGCCCGCACAGCAGATCGCGGGCTTCGTCAATGATGCGATCGGCAAGGTCGTCGGTCAGAAAACGCAGAACGGGTCGCATGGAATTCCTTTGCCATGGCGCGGGAGCCGTAAAGTCGGGATCATATTACGTAACCGCCGGCAATCCCACTTGATTCGGGAAGGAAGTCCTCGTTCCTGGTCCAGGATCCCTATCATCATGAAACAAATTGTGCCGGAAACAGTATTTCATTTGTCATCATCGTTTCACATTTCGGGGATCTGTCTCGCCAACCCCCTGAACGTTGGAGAGCAGTATGATAAGCCAAAGCATTTCCCGTTACCGTATCATTTCCAAGATTGCCGCCGGCGGCATGGGGTCGGTCTACCTTGCCCGGGACACCAAGCTTGAGCGGTCCATCGCCTTGAAGGTGCTGCCGCCCGACGTGGCCTCCGACCCGGGAGTACTGGCCCGGTTCCGGCAGGAGGCTCGGGCCATCGCGGCGGTCAATCATCCCAACATCGTGGTCATCCATTCGGTGGAAGAGGTCGGCGACACGCACTTCATCACCATGGAATTGATCGAGGGCCGGACCCTGGCCGACATCATGGCTGACCAGGACATCGATCTGAATTTCTTTTTCGAAGTCACCATCCCCTTGACGAGCGCCCTCGAAGCCGCTCACGCCCATGGCGTGACCCACCGTGACCTGAAACCCGCCAACATCATGGTCACCGACGCGGGCCAGGTGAAGGTGCTGGATTTCGGGCTGGCCAAGATGGTCCGCGAGGATGCGGAAGACGGCGACGATTCCCGGACCAAGACCTTGATCACCGAGGATTTGATCCTCGGCACCCCCAACTACATGTCTCCCGAACAGGTGCGCAGTGAACCGGCGGACGGCCGTTCGGACATCTTCTCGGTGGGGGCGATCATGTACCACCTGCTCACGGGGCACCGCCCGTTCCAGGGACAGACCGCCACCGAGATCCTGGCTTCGGTCATGCGGGATACGCCCGCGCCGGCGTTGACGGTCAACCCCGACTGTCCTCCCCGACTCAGCCATCTGATCGATCGCTGCCTGGCCAAGGACCCCGGCAAGCGTTTCCAGGCCGTATCCGAACTTCGCGAACAGCTGGAACAGATCCGCGACCTGGTGGCGCAAGAGGTCGAGGGGCCCATTCACTCGATCGCCGTGTTGCCCTTCGCCGACATGAGCCCCCAGAAGGACCAGGAACATTTCTGCACCGGAATCGCCGAGGAGATCATCAACGCCCTGGCCGGAATCGGACGGCTCAAGGTCGTGTCCCGCATGTCCTCCTTCCAGTACCGCGACCTGGGCGGCGACACCAGGGAAATCGGCCGGAAACTCGGCGTGCAGACCTTGCTGGAGGGCAGCGTTCGCAAGGCCGGGAACCAGTTGCGGATCATGGCCCAGCTGATCGACGTTTCGGACGGTTGCCACATCTGGTCCCAGCGTTTCGACCGCGAACCGCGCGACATCTTCGAGGTCCAGGACGAAATCGCCCAGAGCATCGTTAAGGCCCTGAGGCTGACCATCGACCCCGAGCGGAAAAAGCATCTCGTGGAGGTCCGGACGAACGATCCGGCGGCCTACGATTTCTATCTGCGCGGACGGGAATTCTTTCGGCGCTGGGGTAAACGCAACATCCAGATCGCCCAACGCATGTTCTACCAGGCCAGTGCCATCGACCCGGATTTCGCCTCGGCCCACGCCGGCCTGGCAGACACCTATTCGTACCTGTTCATGTACATCAACAGCAGCCCCGAAAACCTGAAGCAGGCCGACCGCAACAGCGCTCGGGCCCTGGAACTGGATCCAGCGCTGGCCGAGGGTCACGCCTCGCGCGGCCTGGCCCTGTCGTTGAGCAAGGTCCACGAGGCCGCGGCCAGGTCCTTCCACACCGCGATCGAACTGGATCCCAACCTGTTCGAGGCCTACTACTTCTTCGCCCGCGATCTGGTGGTCCAGGGCCGGTACGAAGAGGCCATTTCCTACTACGATAAGGCTCACGAGGCGAGTCCGCACGACTACCAGATTCCCATTCTCCAGGCCCAGATCTACCATGCCCTGGAACGCACCGAGGAAGAAAAGAAGGCCAACCGCCTGGGTATGGAACTGGCAGAGAAAGCCATCCTGCTGAATCCCGAAGATGCCCGCGCCTGCTACATGGGCGCCGGGTCCATGATCCGGTTGGGCCAGGAGAAACGCGGCCTGCAGTGGGCCAAGCGGGCACTGGCGCTGGATCCCGACGATCCGGCCATCCTGTACAACGTGGCCTGCAACCTGGCGGGACTGGGCCAGATCGAAGACGCCATCGACTGCCTGGAAAAAACGGTGAAGGTCGGCGCGGCCTACAAGGATTGGATGAAAAACGACACCGACCTGGACCCGCTCAGGGAGAAAGAACGGTTCAAGACGTTGGTGGCCAGTCTGGGTCAGCCGGGCTAGAAATAGTAACGCAGGTTCAGCAGGGTCGAGACGAACCGGGAAGTGTCGCTCCTGCCTTCCACCTTGAACCACCCGTAGGTAAAATCGAGGCTGAGCAGGAAATCCGTGGTGCCGGTATATGCGATCCGCAGGGCGAGATCATGCTTGACGTCGACGAGTTCTTCTCCCGCTTCGGGAAAAGAATCCACTCGGTAGGCGATCGCCAAACCCAAGGGCACGACTGTCTTGGTCTTGAGATCGAAATCCGCCGCCGCTCCAAAATTGACGAACCATTGATCAGACTCGCTGCGATCCGCCGATTCCCCCATGCCCGTTTCACCCTTGAAAGTGAACCCGATCAGGTCGCTGGCCGCCCAAGCGTAGAGTAGGCCCCCGCCGCCGCGGGTCACGGGAGTGGTTTTCACCAGGGACTGACTCGGGGGATTGATGACCCCTTCCACGAACCCGAGAAAATCGACGGTGGTGACGCTGTTGTTCTGTACGTTGATCGTTCCCGACAACGCGGTTTTTTCATCCTGAGCGAGCTTGAACATCCAGCCGAACTCGAAACCAGTGTTCGCCGTGACCCCCGTGGCCAGGAGGGATTGGGTACCGGTGCCGAGGCGTCCCATGACCCGGACCTGAATCCGGAAAGCCACCCAATCCTTCACGGCCTGTTGGAATTCGAACTCCAGAATGGCCTTGAGCAGGTCACCCTTTAATCCGATCACCCGGTCGCCGTCGATTTCCAGAATGGGGATGAACAAATCCATGGACTGGCCGATACCCAGGGAATTGCGGATGTAGGTCTTGATGAAGGGATCACCGGTCAGGGTATTGGGCGTGAAGCGGTGATCGCCGAGTCGGGGAATCCTGAATTCCTCTGCGGGCGCGGCCGGATCTTCCTCGGCAAGACCGGAAAAGGGCGAAACCGCCAGGATCATCAGAGTGCTGGCGGCGAGAAATCCCCACCGAATGCGCGCACTGAACAAGGCTTCCCCACCCCTGCGAATTCTATCGGTCGACATGGGTGATCACCTCGCTCCCAGGGGAAAAAGAAGTCCGGCCAGAAGTTGAAATCCGCTGGACCGGAAGCGGACCGAAAGGCCCTGTTCGTCTTCCCCGATCTGGATGTCGGCGACGTTGAGCAGGCTCTGGACGTAACGGAACTCGAGAGTCAAAAAGGGAGCCCCCAAGGGAATCTTGGCGCCGAAGCCGAAAACCATTGATAGATCGATATCCTGGAGAAGGTCTTTGACGTCACTCTCGCCCAGGGGCGTGGTCAGACTCGCGTCCATCAGGAAGGCCAGATCCAGACCGCCGGTGACGTAGGTGACCTCGTTGCCGGATTCGATCTTGACCAGAACAGGCACGGAAAAATAATCCAGGCGCAGATCGTTCTCGATCGGGTCTCCATCTTCGGTGATGGGCTTCAAGGTGGGCGTGGAGCCTTTTTGCACGAACATGGGGTGCAGACCCAGCATCACGTCTTCGGCGATGCGGAATTCTCCCATCACACCCATGACCAGACCGGTGCGTCCCTTGTAGGAGGTGCCGGGAGGAGTATCCCCCGAAAGATTCCCGTTATTCAAGCCCCCGAAGAACCCGACGGCCCCGTCGGCGTATGCCTGGGACACCGCAAGTGTCAGGATGAGGAAGAAAAAAACAATACGGCGCAAATGCAATTATCCCTTCCTGTTGTCACACGGTTGTTCATGGAACTTCATCCGACCAAGCAATACCGCATGGGCGGAGAAAGATCCAGTCCGAATCATTTCATCAAAACCATCCTGCGGGTCAGACGGGATTCGCCGGCTTCGAACCGGTAGAAATACAATCCGGAGGCTGCTTGGCTCCCTTGATCATCCAGGCCGTCCCAAACAACTTCATGCCGTCCCGCGC
>CBDURF010000144.1:0-8762 GCA_965369705.1 uncultured bacterium | reverse complement strand
CAATCCGGTCGATTATTCCGACGCCATGGTCCACCTCCAGAGCGAGATCGATGACGGTGAATTCGTGGGCGACGCCACGGCTGGAGTGAGCGACGTCGACGCGTCTGACTACTGGCCGGCCTACATGGCCCTCAAAGCCATCGTTCCCGAACGGGTTCTGAGAATGCCGGCCGGCAGCCGGGCGGATATCCAATTCGGCGCCGTCTGGGTGAACGGCATGTGGACGGCCGAGTTTGCCAGGGCGTTGAATACGGGCAACGACGACGATGTTCAGTTCGACACGACCCTGGAGTACCTGTTCAACGTGGCGGCATTCGAAAATTCCCGTCACGGTTATGAACACCGGACATCCGGCAACTACATGTTGATGTTCCACTAGCAGCGTCGTGCAGAGAAGCCGCGGCCCCCGCCCCCGGCCGGGGGCCGCGGCTCGAATCACACCTACCTGTAGAGAGCCGCCGAAAAATCATCCATCCACTTCTGCAGGTCGGACCCATACACCTCGCGGGCGTTGGCCAGCCGCTGATCCCGAAAGAACTCCAGGAACTTCTCCTTGCCCCCCTTGTCGATCAGCACCTTCACCCAGGCCCCGCCGATGGGATAGGAAATTTCAACCGGCAGCAGGCTCCAATCCTCCCAGAGGGCCGCCAATTCGACCTGGACCTTCAACCCGGAAGCATTCGTGAGCGCTCCCCGGGCCCGCACAAACTGGTCGCGCTCCGTCTGGTCATGATAGACCGATATACCCTCGTTTATCAGGCCGACTACATGATCGGGCTGCATGCTATGATTGGAAATAATATGGGTCATCTCGTGGCCGACGGTCTGTCCAGCCCCCGCATGCACGAGGTTCAGCTCCGGCCGGGCGAAGCCCAGGGGCGGCATGTTGGCGACCAGGGCTTCGTCATTGTCCTTCCACACGAAGAACCGGATGGGCGCCGCCGGCCCTCCCCCGAACCAGGCCATGATGACGGCAAAGGCCTCCTCATGGCGCCGGGCGTAGGCCACCCCGTCGAATTCGGCCAGGTTGGGTGAGTAGTGGAAGGCGAAGTGTTCAGTTGTAAAGGTCGTCCAGTCGTCGTAGGACTCGGCCAGACCCAGGATCTTGAGGTTGTTCACCGCGTAGCGAGTCGCATTCCGTGTGGCGGAGCAATCGCGAGCCTTGATGAGGGCGGCCCGCGCCTTCTGGAAGTTGCCGAGGCGATACTGGCCCGTGCCCAGGTAACATTGGGCCCAGGCGTAGACCCAGGTCCGTGAGGGATCGCCCCGGACCGCCTGCTCCAGGTAGGGCAACCCCTCGCCGAATTTTTCCAGATCCACCAGAGCCCTACCCACCGCCAGGCTAACCTGGGCCGTCGGCGTGCCCGTGGTCAGCTCGACCTTGCCCTCGCGCACCACGTCCTCGAAACGACCCTCCTTGTAGAGTTCCCACAGGCGGGCCGCGGATTCGGTTTGGGCCTGGACTGGAATCGCCTGCAGAATCGCCAGCAGACACGCAATTGCCAAAAGCTTCATCATCATCCTTTTACCCGGATCAGAATGCTTCACCCAGCGTCAGGTAGAACCCGGAGTCCCCGTTTCCGAAGCCGAAATCCAGGCGGATCTTCAATTTTTCGGCCTCGTCCCAGAGATAGCGGAACCCGAAACCCGCCGACCACAGGTTTCCCGCCAGGGTCAGCTTGCCCATGCTGGGCGCCACGTCGCCGATGCCGGCGAACAGCACACCGCCGAACCGGCCCACGATCCGGTCGCGCCGATAATCGACGCGGCCCAGCACGCGGGTCTTGTCGAGGAACAATCCTCCCCGGTAACCACGTAGACCATCTTCGCCCCCGAGGCGGGGAAAGGAGAAAAAGGGCGGATCGCCGTCCAAGCCCGTGCCCAGCAGTTGTGCGGCCAGTACCGTATGTTCTCCCATGGCGAGATAACCCCGAAAATCCGCGCTGAACTGGTTGAAGCGGTAATCACTGCCGAAGGTTCCGTGGGAGACCGAGGCGTTCACCTGCAGCCACAAACCGCGCGAGGGGGACCAGAGGTGGTCGCGGGTGTCCCAGGCCAGGCTGATTCCCGGCAGGGAGACGGTGGAATTATCGACGCCGTTGATCGAGCCGCCCGCTAATTGCCCATCAGGATCCAACTTGACCAACCGATGGCGCTGGATTCGGTAATACAAGCCCGGTCGCAATCGGCCCAGGATCTCGCGATCGTATTTCAGCTCCAGGTTGATCTGTTCGGGAGTGTAGTCCTCTTCGTCGTCCAGGCTGACCTCCCGGCCGATGCCGTAAAACTGGTCCGGAAACTTGATGTAGTTGGGGAAAATGCCGGCGTGGGAACGTCCCTCGTCCCAGTTAAGATCCGTGCCGGCATAAACCATGATCTGATTCTTGATGGTATAGATGAAGGTCGGCGAAAAAACCGAGGGCCGCGTGTCCGGGCCCGGTTCATCCAGATAGAAGAATTTGAGGGCGACCGCGCCCAGCATCAGGCTGGTGTCCGGAGTATAGCCGATGACCGGCAGGATCACCGTGCTGCCTGTGGGGGTTTCCACGCTGTCGGTCGCGGCGGTGGCCGTGTCGGTGGACGCCGGGGCCTGGACGACGGTACCCTCGGCGCCGAGGCCGAAAGCCGGCGCGACGATCAGGCAGATCCAAACCAGCACGACCATCCGGACAATTCGGATCATGGTTCCGTCTACTCCCTTCAGGTACTATGCTATCCGGAAACCCCTCTCGGCTGAACCACCGCAGGCCCGGTCCGGCCATCATTGTCGCGGGGATGCGGGTCTGTCAAGAATGGCGGATTTTCAATGAGAATATTTTTCCACACACCTGGAGCCCAAAGACCCCCCGGGCTCCTGCTGATTTTCATCCTCCTTGTATCTGTCTCCCCCGGTGATGTTTCCGCCGACCAGGTCCACGTGGCCGTGGCCGCCAACTTCGCCGACTGCCTTGACCAACTGGGGACAGCCTTCGAGGAATCCACCGGGCACGAGCTGGTCGTCAGCCGCGGATCCACCGGCAAACATTTCGCGCAGATCAAGGCCGGCGCGCCCTTCGACGTCTTTTTCGCCGCCGACTCCGAACGCCCCGCACTGCTGGAGGCCGATGGACTGACCGTGCCCGGCTCGCGATTCACCTACGCGGTCGGTCGGCTGGTGGTATGGATGCCCCGGGGAGAACCGGACAGCGATCAAAGTATCGTCGAGGTCCTGAAATCCCCGGATTATCGTCATCTGGCCATTGCCAACCCGCGGCTGGCCCCCTACGGTCTGGCGGCAAAGCAGACCCTGACTTCCCTCGGGATCTGGGATGAACTGGAACCGCGCCTGGTCATGGGTCAGACTGTTGGACAGACCTGGCAGTTCGTGGCCACGGGAAATGCACAAATGGGGTTTGTGGCCCGGTCCCAATTGTCCCAATTGCTGGCCGCCGAAAATCCAGCCGGAAAATGGTGGGTCATCGACGCCGACCTTCACGACCCCATCGAACAACAGGCGGTTCTCATGCGGTCCGCCTCGAAGAATGACGCCGCCCGGCTGCTGTTGGAATTCGTGCGCGGCCCGCAAGCCCGCCTCATCATCGAGACCTACGGGTACACCGTGCCGGAGAATTGATGCTCGCTCCTGAAGACCTGACAGCACTGGGCATCACGCTGAAACTGGCGGCTATCAGCACGCTGGTCCTGCTGGTGCTGGGCACGCCCGTGGCGTGGTGGCTGGCCATGACACGGCGCCGGATCAGGCCGGTGATCGATGCCCTTGTCTCGCTGCCCCTGGTGTTGCCGCCGACCGTCCTGGGGTTCTACCTGCTGTTGTTTCTCGGTCCCGACGGTCCGCTGGGTCGCCTGATGACCGCTGCCGGCGGACGGCCCCTCGCCTTCACCTTCACCGGCCTGGTGATCGGTTCGGTGATCTACTCGCTGCCATTCGTGGTCCAGCCCATCCGGGACGCCTTCGCCGCCACGGGGCACGCTCCCCTCGAGGCCGCCGCCACCCTGGGCGCCTCTCCCCGGGACCGGTTTTTTACCGTGGCGATGCCCCTTGCGCGGCGCGGATTCCTGACCGCGGCCACCCTGGGTTTCGCCCATACCCTCGGCGAATTCGGCGTCGTGCTGATGATCGGGGGCAACATTCCCGGTCGCACCCAGGTGCTGTCCATCGCCATTTACGATCACGTCGAGGCGCTGGATTACGCCCGGGCGCACCTCTTGTCGGGCGGACTGCTGATTTTTTCCTTCCTGCTGCTTCTGGCTGTCCAATTCCTCAACCGACGCTTCCCGGCGGTGCGTCCATGAGCCTGAAGATCCATTGCCGCCTGGACCGGACCGTTGCCGCCAACGGCGATCCCGGGTTCCGTCTGGATGTGGATCTCGACCTGCCCGCGGCAGGCATCACCGCCGTGTTCGGCCCTTCGGGCTGCGGAAAATCGACCCTGCTGCGCTGCGTGGCCGGTCTGGAGAAAAAGGCCCGAGGGGTGGTGAAGATCGGACCGAAGGTCTGGCAGGACCAAGACTGCTTCCTGCCGGTCCACCGGCGTGCCCTGGGATTCGTGTTCCAGGACGGCGCGCTGTTTCCCCATCTGTCCGTGCGGGAGAATCTTGAGTACGGGCTGAAACGGGTCGGCGCCGGCCGACAGACCATCCTCATGGACGAAGTCGTCGAAATGCTGGGATTGGAAAGGCTGCTGGCCCGCGGGACCACGGAACTATCGGGCGGGGAACGCCAGCGGACAGCCCTGGGCCGCGCGCTGTTGACCAGCCCGGACCTGCTGTTGCTTGACGAACCCCTGGCCTCGCTCGACCGGTCGAGCCAGCGGGCCATCTACCCCTACCTCGAGAAGCTGCGCACGGATTTAACGCTTCCGGTTCTGTACGTGACCCACGCCCTGGACGAGGCGGCCCGTCTGGCCGACCACATGGTGTTGCTGGAAGACGGACAGGCCGTGAACTCCGGACCCCTGACGGAAATGCTGACCTCTCCCGCTCCGGGCCTGGCCCACGGGGATGAAGCGGGGACCGTCATACCTGCCCGGGTGGCGGGGTTTGACCGGGAATTCCATCTGGCCCGCCTCGGCTTCGACGGGGGCGAACTTCTGGTCGCCGATACGGGGTTGGCCCCGGATCAGGAGGTCCGGGTACGGATCCACGCCCGCGACGTGAGCCTGATCCTGGAACCCGCCGGTGGATCGAGCATTTTGAACATCCTGCCGGCCAGGGTGCTGGCTTTGATCCCCGACAGCCCGGCCCGGGTGCTGGTCAGGTTGGCGGTCGGTGATGAGGTGATCCTGGCAGCCATTACCCACCGGTCGGCCGCCTCGTTGGAACTCGATCCCGGCCGGGAAGTCTACGCCCAGATCAAGAGTGTGGCGCTGCTCTGATGATCGCTCATCCAAGGAGATACCCATGATCACCCTGATCGACCTGTTCGGTGTCGCCGTCTTCGCCATCTCCGGCGCCCTAGTAGCCGGGCGCAAACAGATGGACCTGTTCGGCGTGATTGTCCTGGCCATCGTCACGGGAATCGGCGGCGGTACCCTGCGAGATCTGCTGCTTGGTTCCACCCCTGTTTTCTGGATCCACGACCCGACCTACATCCTGGTGGCTGCCGGAGCGGCGATCCTCACCGTCGTGTCGGCCCCATTCCTTTCCCATCGTCAAAACCTTCTATTGGTGGCCGACGCCATCGGGTTGGCCTTCTTCTGTGTTCTGGGAGCGGCTAAGGCCCTTGAGGCCGGAACAGGACCGCTCATCGCCATGCTGATGGGCGTCATGACGGGTGTGGTCGGTGGTTTGATTCGCGACCTGCTGGCCGGCGAAGTGCCGCTGATCCTGCGCCGGGACCTCTATGCCACCGCCGCGGTTGCCGGCGCCGGGCTCTTCGCGCTGCTGACGACTCTGGGAATTTCGCTGGCGGTCGCGGTCTGGGCGGGAATGTTGACCGCCCTTGCACTGCGTCTGGCGGCTATTCGTTGGCATTGGGGATTGCCTGTGTTCAGGATTTGAGGACGGGAATTATCCCTTATCACTCCCGGGGAGTCTGTTTAGACCTCCAGGTTGGATCTTAGATTATTAATTCATTTCTTATCAATAGGTTGTTGTTGCCCAAGGTGCCCCCGGGGGCACTTTTTCGCAATGATAATGGTGATAGGCTGCAGGGGATCATCGCCACCCCGAAATCCATCAGAGCTCCATATCAAGCTTGTTGGTGATCTTGAATCCGTTCGGCTTGGTTTCATCGGGAACCACGCGGACGTTGGTCAGGGATCGCAGGGATTCCATAAGGTCGTCGTATTCCTGGTGTCTGAAAACCGAATCCAGGGACAGGGTCCAGGCCATGATTTGACCGCTGAGCATCGTGAGCAGCCAGCGACCGAGGGGGTCGAACGAAATGTAATACGCAGCTTGTTGGCCCTCACCGGGTAGGGGCAAGGTCCACTGGTCACCGCTTTCGACATCGAATACCTCGATGGTGTTCCACCAACCGGCCACCGCGACCAAGCCATGGCCTGGATGATAATCCACCTGGGTCGGCCTATGGGGCGTCGTGCCGAGTTCAATCTCCCGGTCGTTCTTCAGGTCCACCCAGGACAAGCACCTATCGGCATCACTCACCAGGGCGAAGTTGCCATCATGAAGAACACTGCCCCCGTTTGACGCGTCTCCCCGCCACAGCGTATCCGGATCCGCGGTCGGATTGGTGAGATCAAACTTTGCCAGGTGGTCGCCGCCCAGGGCAACCAGGGCTGTTTCTCCGGAAAAGCAGATACTCTCGTATTCCTGACCCTTGAGATCGATGACGGCGGTCATCTTCAGGGAGTCAAGATCGTATACGTAAAAATTTTCCATTCCGGTCATCTCGTAAAAGAATACATAGCGCCCGCTTGAGCTCAAAAATTGTGGGAATAACATATCCTCAACCCCGGGAAGGTTCCGGGCCTCACCACTTTCAAAGTCGAGAACCTCCGATCCCCAGCAAAATGTCAGGGCCCATTTCCCCTTGGGATCAGGCATCATGTGGCTATACATTCCCCGGCTCCAGCCCCGGGTTTTCCCAAGGGAGCCGACACCTTCGGATAAACCACTGACAAGAGGCAGGCCGATCAATTCACCTTCGGGTTCCCAGAGGTACAGAATCCTTCCGTCACTCGAGACTGATGGGTAAAGGAACGCCCCAGCTTTTCCTCTGAAATCCAGGGACCAGGCCACCGGATAATTTGTTTTCCAGTGGGCCACGGGGCCGATCCCGATTCCGTTCCGCCCGGCAAGCAACGACCCGTCCGGAAGAAATGATCCGCTGTGAGCCCAGTGGGCTCGATCCATCAGCGCCACGGAGCAGCGGGGAGGCGTGTCTGCCAAATCGTATATGTGAATCGTATCGGAACCCCAGGACGAGTAAAAACGATGTCCATGGGGATCGAACTTCACTTCGTAGGCTCCGGGATTTTCCTTGAACTCCTTGATCAGATGAGGCGGGGATGCCAGCAGATTCCACACCTTGATATGGCCCTCCACATCCGCCGAGGCCGCGGTCGCACAGGAGGCGTCAAAGGTGATTGAGGAAATGGATGCCTCATGTTCCCCGACAAAAGTCGCCCGATCAGTGTCCAGATCCTCAAGCCGCTGCAGATAAACCCGGGTACCGTCATAATCCATGACCTGGGTCGCCGCCTCATCGACAGCCGGAATGTGATTGTCCTGGTTGTGCTGGGTCCCCCGTGAGTTCCCCAGTTCCTTGACGGAACCCTCCTGTAAATCCAATTCAAACCAAACGGTCGGCTCTTCCGGGCGGTTGGCGCAAACAGCCACCTTTTGTTGATTCGCAAGCCTATACAGACAACTGGAGGAATATTCATTCACGAAATCCAGGTGATGCAGATGTTGCCCGGTTTCAGGTCGCGGTGGATGATCCCCTTCCGGTGCGTATGCTGCACCCCGCCGCAAACCTGGATGAACAGATCCAGCCGCTGCCGCAATCCCAGTTGGTGGTCATCGCAGTATTGGTTCAGGGGTACCCCGGGAATGTATTCCATCACGAAAAATGGACGGCCTTCATCGGTCGCCCCGGCGTCGTAGACCTTGGCGATGTTGGGATGGTCCATCAGCGCCAGGGCCTGCCGTTCGGATTCGAAGCGGGCGATGACTTCTCGCGTGTCCATGCCCAGCTTGATGATCTTGAGGGCCACCTTGCGTCGCAGGGGAGCGCTCTGGGCGGCCAGATAGACCGCACCCATGCCGCCTTCGCCGAGGGGCTTGATGATCTGGTAGGGACCGATTTTCCGGTTTACCATGTCGGGGAGGTTCGCCGTGAGACCGACGCCCCCCGCGGCGCCCTCGGTCTCCGGCCGGTAGTGAAGAAGCAGATCGCGCGCTTCGGACAGCAGGTCGACATCCCCGCAATTCTCCTGCAGGAAAATGTCCCGTTCGATTTCGGGCAGTTCAAGGGCCTGATCGACCAGATCCTTCAATCGCTGGTAACGCTTTGGGTCCATGGGCCCTGACTCCTCCTCCGGCCCAAAAGGGCCAGTCAGGTATGCATTTCCGCGACCTTAAACCCTTATGGTCGGTCCGTCAATTGTTGTTGAAAGTGCTGAATCATATCTTGCATGACTGACCCTTTCAACAAGTAGTGCAACCCCCCGGGGGACATTTTCCCATGGCAGTTACCTCCAACGCTCCTTCAGTGCTATATTGGCCCCGCTTCGCCAGAAATTTCCGGCACGGCCGGATCAGGTTTTCAACCCCGGAGGTCGCCCCTTGCGAATCCG
>CBDURF010000143.1:0-8853 GCA_965369705.1 uncultured bacterium | reverse complement strand
TGGCTCCTGGAAGCCTGGCTTTCACCTTTTGCCAGGTGCCGGTGGTTTACGAACGGGTTGGCGGAAAAGCGTGGATCCATGTCTCATTCACGGACGGACCGGTGGCCGAACATCCAGGGAACATGCTCGACGTCCAGCTGGGAACGGAACTTTTCTCCCGCAACGGTCGGATCGATTGTATTCGGGTCGGCATCCCGGAAGAATTACTCAGCAAACAATAGTCGTGGCCCGTCGCCCGGGCCGAAGGATCAACGCCAGACAACCGGAGTTAAAAATGCACCCGAAACAGATCCTGGCAGCCCTTGCTCTTTTCCTGTCCCTCGGCGTGGTTTTCGCCGGACAGGCTGCCAGCCAGTGCATCCTGGCCAATCCCAGCTTCGAAATCGGCGGCTCGGGAGGTGCGACCTTCGGCGGCTGGAACCAGTTCGGCGTGGTCGGCTCGGTCAATGACGCCATACACGGCTTCAAGGCCGCCCGCGTCAGCGGCCCCAACTACGGCGACTGGGACGTGTCCGGTTACTGGCAGAGCCAGGATTGCGATCCGGGAGAACAGTGGGAAGTCACCGGCCATGTTCTCGTCCCTTCGGTCAAACCCATCACCGGCGAGAGTGCCGCCATCGTGAACATCGAGTGGCGGAACAGCGTCGGCGACCTGATCGACTACGATTCCTTCACCGTAGCGGACGCCGCCTCCCCGACCGACGAGTTTATCGATTTCGCCTTTGTGAGCAGCCCCGCCCCGACGGGGACAACCGAGGTCCGACTCCTGCTCGGCGTTCTCCAGAGCCCGAGCGATCCTTCGCCCGACGTCTACTACGACCAGGTCACTTTCTACAGCACCACCCCCCCGACCATCGACGACCAGCAATGGAACGACTTTCCGGGCGGAAATACCCTCTCGTTCGGTGGCTACACCTGGCGGGTCAAGGGTCCCGGCTATTTCGGGCCCGGACCGAACCTTTTTTGTGACGAACCGGACTGCGTGTGGGTCGATGGCGGCGACCAGCTCCATCTAACCCTCCAGAACCGGAGCGGGGCCTGGTACAGCACAGAGGTGGTCACCGAGGAAGCCCTCGGCTACGGGGATTATATCCTGACGACGGTGGGCCGCCTGGACCAGATCGATCCCCTGGTCGTACTCGGCATTTTCCTTTGGGAATACGGTCCTTGCTGGGATCCGGGCTACCTCTGGTGGAACGCCTTCAATGAAATCGACATCGAGTACAGCCGCTGGGGCGACCCGGCTTCGGACATCGCCCAGTTCGTCGCCCAGCCCTACGACTGGTCGGGCAACATCACCCGGTTCGACTACACCTTCACCGAGGGTGAAGTCGTGAGCCACGCCATGCGCTGGCTGGCCGACAAGGTCGAGTACCGGGTCTGGCGCGGAGGCCCCAGCGAAGAGTCGGCGGCCAACATGATTCATTCCTGGACCTACACCGGACTGCACATCCCCCGGCCCGAGCAGCCCCGCATGCATCTGAACCTGTGGAAGTTCGACGGCACTCCCGCCGGCGACCAGGAAGTCGTCTTCAAGGATTTCGTCTTCGTGCCCGAGGGTGGGGCCTCCCCCGTGGAAAATGGCGCGGGTGGCAATCTTCCCGCCGCCCCTTCCGGCCGGATGTATCACGCCTCGCCGAATCCGTTCAACCCCCAGACCACGGTTCGGTTCGACCTGGTCCGGGACGGATTCACCGAACTGGATGTCTACGACCTGAACGGCCGCCGCGTGCGAATCCTGGTGAGCGGCTATCTGAGCGCCGGGGAGCACCGTGCCACCTGGGACGGCCGGGATGACGGGGACCGCCCCCTGGCCTCCGGGGTGTACCTGTTCCGGCTTCGTGGAAGTGATTTCGTGGAAACCCAGCGGGTGGCGCTCGTCAAATAAGTGCTTCCGGCAGGCGGGGAATCCCGCTCAATTGGAAACGCCTGTGGCTGAAAACTACCTGAACAAGCCCTTGGCCCTTCCCCAGCTAACCTTCTCCACATCGATGGAGGTCTCGAGAACCGCCCTACCCCGCCCGTCCAGCGGGTTGAACTCGAACCGTACCGAGGTCAACGGATCGACCGTCTCGAAGGTGAAGTTTTGGCCGCGGAACATGTTGTAGTGAATGCCCAGGTTGCAGAAATCCCAGGTGCCGATGACCCGGAACTTGAACTCATGGGCGCCCGGGGCACCGATCGTGGCGAACGCGTACCAGAGGTCCTCTTCCATCACCACCGGAATGCCGCTGAGCCATTCACCCAACTCGGGCGGGCTGCCGATCAACTCGAACTCAAAACCCGGCAGGGGAATGTCGAAGTGGCTGCAGGCAACGGCGTTTGTCACGGGTTGCCAGCCTTCACCCAGGGTGTTGGTATCGAGCTGGAAATGGATCACTTCTCCCGGGCTCATGAGGAACAGGACCGCGTTGGCCATGGGGTAGAGCGGGTTGTGCGGGAAGTTCTCCGACCAGTCCTCCGTGGCGATTTTCCATTCGTGGGGACCGACGTCCTGATCGGCGGTTACGTAGGCCCCGTATACCCCATCCCCTGCCACGCCGTCACCGTGAAGACCATCGTCGAACAACTCGTTCCCGGAATCGACCCCCCAGATCTCACCTGTGCCTGCGTAGTAGGTACCGCGGGCATAGTAGGGACCGGCAATGGCCGATCCGGTCACGGTTGCGAGAATGAACAGAATACATGGAACAGTTTTGATACACATGGCTTCCCCTCCTTGCCTTTGTATCGTGCCTGAAGGAACCCGGAACGACCCGGACTCGACCCGCGGAACGGAAAGCCGCTATCGTGAAATGAAGCGGCCACGTTGAATATATGATATCAAACAATGTGTTTTTCGCCAGATTACCGGACCCCTCCCGTGGGGCGGCCTGGAGGCCGCCCGGGGGCCATCCGGGGGCCACCCGGATCGGAGGTGCGGATTGCCATCGGGGAAACAAGAAGGGCCCGGCATGGCCGGGCCCCAAACGTAAACTCATTAGCTATTCCATACTAACGGTAGAGAGACTTCACCGCGCCAAAGCTCATCTCCTCAATGGCGACCGGGCCCGTGGGGTGGAACCTGATGTTGTCGTAGAAGACCCCCGAACCTTCGTAGTTCGACGCCGTGTTCGCAAAGCCGAACTGCAGAATCTGACCGTCCAGGCTCGGATCGATGACGATCGAAATGGAGTAGGCTCCCCAGGTGGTGGGAATGGCCGTCATGTCCAGGGTGATGAAGTTGGTCATGGCCCAGCCGGCACCGGGGTCCAGCGTCTTGATGAATGCCAGAGCCGTCGAACCCAGTTCGAGGTTGCCCATCTTGGCCTGGAAATCGAAGACCCAGTTTTCGGTGACGTCACCGGGGCCGACAACCATCTCCTGGAAGACGTTGGATTCGATGAAGGCGCCGTTGCCATGATCGCCGTTGTTGTAGTCGCTGAAGGCAACCAGTTGCTGGGCGCCCTGGCCCGCCCCGCCCTCGCCGGTGACGATCTGGCAGAACCCGAAACCATCGTTGGGGGCCGGGAAGGGACCGTATCCGTACCAGTAGGACCAGTCGGGGCCGAAGACGTTTCCGAAGACCAGCCAGCCGTCATCGGCCAGCGCGGTGGGACTCGACAGGGACAGCCCCTCGAAATCCTGGCTGTAGGGCAATAGCGCGAGACCCGCAGTGGGAATCAGGCAGACCAGTGCCGCAGCCGCGAAAAAAGCAGTAACTCTGTTTTGCATTTTGAAGACCTCTCGTTGAAGGCGACCCGCTATGCTACAAGAAATCTCAGAATCCTACCCGCGCAATCGGCACAGTCCCGTCGGGCCTGTTTTTGCATGGCTGATTCCAATACATTAATTGTAAACTATGTTCGGTAACCGAATCAAGTCTAAAATTTGTTTTTTTGGTCCCTTGATTTGATGAAATTCGTCTTCTTTTCCAAAGAAAAATGGGTACTGGGGCAGAATCCCAGCTTCACCCCTAGCTCTCCCCTTCCACTTGAAGGTATCATGCCGGCCTGGAGAGGCCGGGACGGAGGGCTTTCCGTTAAACCATTCCAGAATCCTGTTGACCGGGCTGCCGCGCCACGGTACTTTGTTCGGTATTCGTACAAAGCTCGGCCTCCATATGACGAACCCCAAACCTGTAGTATCCGAACGGAATGACTTCATGAGCGCCGCCACGCATTACAAAACAGCTCCCGAAGACCGCATCAAACTGACCCACAAAGTTGCGTACGGCGCGGGGGCCTTCGTCAACAACCTGCTGGCGGCCGCCAGCGGCGGCATGATGATCGTCCTGAACCTGGGCCTGGGCATGAACCCGGCGCTGGTGGGACTGCTGGGGGCGTTGCCGCGTCTGACCGACGCGTTCACCGATCCGCTCATGGGATTCATCTCCGACAAGGCCCGCACTCGTTGGGGACGCCGGCGGCCGTTCATATTCGTCGGCGTCATCGCTGCGGGCGTCATCTTCGCGTTGCTGTGGCAGTTGCCACGCGACCAGAGCGAGACGTTCTATTTCGTCTTCTTCCTAGTCGGGTCGATTCTCTTCTACATGGGTTATACGGTGTTCGCCACGCCCTGGGTGGCCCTCGGGTACGAACTGACCCCGGACTACCACGAACGCACGCGTCTGATGGGCACGCAGAACTTCATCGGCCAGTTGGCTTATGTGGTGTCGCCGTGGTTCCTGTGGATCATGAATTCCGGGAAGTTCTTCCCCGACCAAGTGTCCGGGGCGGCCGGCTTGGCGATCATCGTCGCGCTGGTAGCCATGGGGCTCGGGGTTCTGCCGGCCATTTTTTTGCGTGAGCGCATGCAGAATGTGGTTGTGGCCGAGGCGGAGGCCACGGGCGCCCGCCGCCGGGGGTTCAAGCGCAACATGGCCGAGTTCTTCAAGGGTTTCGGAGTGACCCTGTCGAACAAGCCGTTCCTCAAGCTGTGTCTGGCAACGTTCCTGGTTTTCAACGGATTCATGCTCATCGCCTCGTTCCAGTTCTATGTGATCATCTACTACGTGACCGGCGGCGACCAGACCGCCGGGGCCAAGTACGCCGGATGGGCCGGCACGGTGGGCGCCGTGTGCACCTTCGCCGTGGTGGCTTTCGTCACCTGGCTGGCCACCCGTATCGGCAAGCGGCACGCCTTCTTCGTGTCCATCGGGCTGTCCATCGTCGGCTACGGTCTCAAGTGGATCTGCTACAATCCGAGCCATCCCTTCCTGGTGGTGTTGCCGGCCCCGCTGATGGCCTTTGGCCTGGGCGGTCTTTTCACGCTGATCCCGTCGATGATCGCCGACGTGGTGGACACCGACGAGTTGAAGACCCGCGAGCGGCGCGAGGGCATGTTCGGATCCATCTTCTGGTGGATGGTGAAGCTGGGCATGGCCGCCGCGCTGGCCGGTGGCGGCTATCTGCTCAACGCCACGGGATTCGACGTTGCACTCGAAGGCAATCAGTCCGACCGGTCCATCTTCCTGTTGCGCATCTTCGACGCCGGCATCCCCATGATCGCTTCGGCTATCGCCATCTGGGCGGTGGCGACCTTCCCGATCACCGAAGCAAAAGCCCGCGAGGTGCGTCAGGAACTGGAGCGGCGGAGGGGACGGGCGTAGTTTGGCGCAACCAAATCGGATCAATCCAACCTTGGCCGCCGTCCTGATGCTTGTCTCCATCCTGACGGGCTGCAACGGCGGCCATGGTTCCGACAAAGCCCTACGCGAGGACCCCTTCAACGTCCGCCCGTTCCAACCGGTCAGCGAGGACCGATGGATCGGCAACGCCATATGCTATGGTCCACATCGCGACGGTCAGCGCCCTGGCGGGCCCTCCCCCTCCGCCGAAGAAATCCGCGAGGACCTGGGTTTGATGATTCCCCATTGGAACCTCCTGCGCATCTACGGGTCGTCGGGGTTCGCCAAGACGCTCCTGGCCGTGATCCGCGAAGACGATCTGGACATGAAGGTGATGCTCGGCGTGTGGATCGCCCCCGATGCCCCGGAGGCCAACCAGCGGGAGGTCGATGCCTCGATCCGCCTGGCGGCTGCATATCCCGAAATCGTGGTCGCCTTGAGCGTGGGCAATGAGACCCAGATCTCCTGGTCCGGCCATCGCAGCCCTTTGAATATCCTGATCAGCCACCTGCGGAAAGTCCGGGCAGGCGTTTCGGTCCCGGTTACGGTGGCTGATGATTTCAATTACTGGAACAAACCCGAAAGCCGGACCCTGGCCCGAGAAGTCGATTTCATCACCGTGCACGCCCATCCCATGTGGAACGGCCTTCAACTGGAAGCAGCCCTTCCCTGGCTGAGAAGTCAACTTGCTGCCGTGCGGAAAATCCACCCCGACCTTACCCTCGTGCTCGGCGAGACAGGCTGGGCGACATCTGTTCATGATCAAGGTGAACAGGCCGAGCTGATCATGGGACAACCCGGCGAAGCGGAACAGAGGCTCTTCCATGACATTGTCCGCACCTGGGCTGATTCTGAACGACTAACGGTGTTCTTTTTCGAAGCCTTCGACGAAAACTGGAAAGGGGGCGAACACCCGGCCGAGGTGGAAAAGCACTGGGGCCTTTTCTGCGCTGACAGATCAGGAAAACAGGCGGTGACGGCGCAAGGGCCCTGAAGGAGCAGGCCCCGGCACCCCGGTCGCTCGACAGAGTAAGCCTTCACGCTGCGGCGATTGATGCCGGATGGGGGCCTGGGAAGACCCAGGGCCTATCAACTTTTCCCTATCCGTGATAAAGTCCACCCATCATCGCCCAGAGATTTCGAGCCACCGTCCCAACGCAGGGCGTGGCTGCAGGATCAGGGGAAGACCAAGGGGGGATTTGATCATGCTCAAGGAAATCCACGGTCACATGGTGAATGAGTTGCAGCAGAACGCCCGAACCGACACGATCTTCGTGGTTGCCGCAGTGCTTTTCAATCTTGTCGTGCTGGGCATCAACTGGGGCGTCGCGTCCCAGGCTTCCCGGGGCCAACAATCGGGTGAGAACGACCTGATTCTGGGCTTGCTCATTTTCGGCACGATTCTCATCAACACCTTCGCGGTCAAGGCCTTGTTCGCCGGCAGTTCAACACGCCAGAAGCTGGTGATGGGTCTGAGGCAAATGTACCAGGACAACGATGTCGCGAAGTATTACAGCGAAGATCTCCTGGAATCATACCGGGTCCGATACACCCTCTTCACACTCGTGCTGATTGTGCTGGGTGCGATCGCCATCATCGTGCCACTGATCGCCAGAACCATGGGCTCGACCTGAGCGGAACGATCGACGCAGTTGGGGATGGTTCAAGAGCCTTTACCGGTAGCGTATCTCCCCTGTCTCGATGTCCACCGCGTGCTTGATCAACACCGTGATGATGAACAGGCCGATCCCCCAGATCCCCAACGCCACCATCACCTCGTTGGTCGACGGCAGATACTCCACGATCTCGCCCAGCGGCGTCGGGATGAAGCCGGGAAACACCAGCCCCATGCCCTTTTCGATCCAGATCGCCACGATGAGCATCAGCAGGGGAATATTCCTCAACACGATCCCGCGTCCCTCGAACTTCCGCGACACCAGGGCCAGGAGAGCCAATACGTTCATGGTGATCGAGGCCCATATCCAGGGCACCAGCGTGTTGTGCCCGTGCAGGCCGAAGAAAAGGTAGCGCGCGCTGGCCACGTGGGCGCTGTCGGCGTAGAACTCGGTGAACACCTCGGAAACCAGCAGGAACACGTTGATCAGTCCGGCGATCAGAACCACCATGCGCAGGAAGCTGATCACCTGGTGGCCCATGGGGAAGCGGGTCCAGCCCTTGACGATTTCCAGGACCAGGATGATGAAAGCCGGCCCCGCGCAGAAAGCGCTCGCGATGAAGCGGGGCGCCAGGATGGCCACATTCCAGAAGGGTCGCCCGGCCAGACCGGTGTACAGGAACGCCGTCACCGTGTGGATGCTGATGGCCCACACGATGGAGATGTACACGAAGGGCATGTACAGCCACTTGGCGGGCTCTTCGCCCCGGTACCGCTTGTACAGCAGGTAACCCGGCACGTGCAGATTCAGCAGCAAATAGCCGTTCAGGACCAGCACGTCCCAGGCCAGCATTGAAACCGGAAAGTTGAACTTGCCGAACGGCGGGATCATGTGCCACATGCGGTCGGGCCGGCCCAGATCCGCCACCACGAACAGCAGGCACATGACGACGGCCCCGATGGCGACCATCTCACCCAGCAGCACCCCGCCCTTCACTTCCTTGTTGTGGTACAGGTAGCCGGGGATCACCATCATAACCGCGGCGGCCGCCACACCCACCAGGAAGGTGAAGTTGGCGATGTACAGACCCCATGATACCTGGTCTGTCATGCCCGTCACGCCCAGGCCGTGCACGGCCTGCCGGTAATACGCGAAGGCGCCCATCCCGATCAGCGCCGCCAGAAAGACCAGCCACAGGTAATATCGGCTGCCTCCGGTGAACATGCCGCGCACCGATTTCAGGACAAAAGTAATATAGGGGCCCAGCCCGCCCGGGACCGGCTCAATCGAAGAAGTAGTAGAAGCTCGGATCTGTCCCCACCTCCTCCTTCAAAATGTAGATGCGCTTGGTGTCGATGATCGTGCGGATCACGCTGTCGGGGTCCAGCAGGTTGCCGAACTTGCGGCTGCCGGTGGGGCAGATGTCGTGACAGGCCGGATTCAGCCCCTTGCGCACCCGGTTGATGCAGAAGGTGCACTTCTCCATCACGCCCTTGTAGCGCGGGCGGTTGCCCAGGTAGTGGGTGTCGGGATTGATTTCATCGGTGGGAATGCGGGGCTCGATCCAGTTGAACTTGCGTGCCCAGTAGGGGCAGGCCGCAGCGCAGTAGCGGCAACCGATGCACCAGT
>CBDURF010000142.1:0-8875 GCA_965369705.1 uncultured bacterium | reverse complement strand
ACCCGGTTTCCACGGCCCGGGCGGCCTCGTTCAGGCGCAGGGTCCTGACGGCATGCAGCAGGGCGAACAGCCGGGCCTGGTGGACCGGATCGGCGAAGGAGGCCATGGGCTGGGCCATGCGGGCCAGGTGGAAGTGGGTAGGGGTGAAGACGAGACCGTCGAGGTCCATTCGTTCGCAGACCACGACCAGGACGGCGACCGTATCCCGCAACAGACCCAACCCCGGGAACTTCTGTCCCGGCAGCAGCGGCCGGGACAGGTGGAAATGGGTGCCGGCATTCTGGATCAGGAGCCACTCCACCGAGAGAAGGGGCTGACCCAGCTCCATCTTGCGATTCACCCGCAGCTTCATTTCCACCACGACCTGGGGATCGGTTTCCCCCGCCTGGATCCTGAGGGTGTGGCCCATGGGATCATCGAGATCGATGGCCACCCGCAACGCCCTGAATCCCCGCTGGCGCAGCCGCTCCATGAGTCCTGATTCCTCCAGGGCCAGTTCGATTCCGTGGCGGGAGTAGACCCCGAGGAACCGCGTGTCGGGCAGGAAACCGGCCCCACCGAGGTCATGATCGTTGAGGCCCCAGTCATTGTCCGGATCCGGCGCGCGGTCATTCCCGCCGGACGTCCCGGATGAAGGCATCTCGTCGCGCATCAACCCGGGGTGTTTCATCAGGCGGGCCAGTTTCCGGTAGTGGTCGACCGGCAGTTCCAGTTCCAGGGGAATATCCAGCTTGCTGCTGCCGCTCAGCAGCCAGGAAAAGAAACCCGCCCCGTGCCGCCAAGCCATGGGGCCGTAACCCCCGGCCAGAAGAATCACGGTGGGGACCGGGTTCGGGGCGCCGACCGGCCGGACCAGGTTCATGACGAACCGGTCCCGCTCCAGCATTCCCTCCAGGCTGATGCGCCAGTCGCCGAGCCGATCATCCACGTTTGGATCGCTGCCCGCCAGGTAGAACACCAGGCCGGGTTCGAACGACTGGAAAACCCGGGGAAGGTGTTCCCGGATCGCGGCCAGGTAGAGGTCGTCGTTCACGTCCGTCCCGAGGGCGATGCTGGTGGAGGCGACCGCCCGCTTCTCACCCAGATCCCGGTTGTGGATGGAGAAGGTGTGCACCGTGGGGTCGGTGGCGAAGATCTCCCGGGTACCGTCGCCGTCATGCAGATCGAGGTCGACCACCAGGATGGGGATATCATGACCGCGATCCCGCAAAAAGGCGATCGCCACCGCGACATCGTTGAACACGCAGAACCCCGACCCCTTGTCACGGCCGGCATGGTGCAGGCCGCCGCCGAGGTTGACCGCCACGTCGCTGCGCTTCAGGGCGTTGTGGGCGGATTTCAGGGTGCCGCCGCATATCATCCGCTGGAAACACAGGAAGCGGTCCTGGGCTTTGAGGTCCAGTGTCATTCCCAAGATCGGTTCCAGGGCACCGGGGTTCTCGAGCGACCGGATGTAATCGTGGTCGTGGACCCGCTGAAGAAGGTTCAGAGAAACGGGCCGCGGCCGCAGCAGCATCCCGCGCCGCAGCAGATGGCGTTTGCGCAGGTAACTCAGGATGCGAAAGGGCCGCCGCGAATCGTATTCGGCGAAGGATATATCGATCTGGTAGCGCTCGTGGATGACAAAGCGCGGCCCCGGCGGTCGGCCGCCGCTGGTCAGCCAGGCTTTCATTCTTCTCCACATGAAACCGAGGGTGCGATCCCCGCGCCCGTGGGTCAAGATTTTCGTGCCTGGATTTCGTGCAGTTCGATTGCCCGTCAGATGCTGAACCAGTAGGAGATCTTGGCCATGAAGGTGTTGCCGGGCTCAACGCCGAAGGGGAAGCCGACGTTGAAATCGTTGTTCCAGTCCCCGCCGCCGGTTGCGCCGTTGCGTTCCTCGTAGCGCATCTTGCTGTGGGTCCATACCAGGTAGAGGGTCGAGCCGGGCCGGTACTCCCAACGGTAGACGAGGTTCAGATTCACGGCCCCGTAGTCGAAGTCGAACTGGCTCGCGTCGATGCCGTAGGGCCGCAGATCGTAGGAGTCGGGCGTGGCCAGCCACTTGGCGTTGGTATAATTGCCCCGGGTCAGGAAGGGCTGCATGTACAGTTGCAGTGAATTGTCACGGTCAAACAGGATGCTCGAACGCAGGGTCAGATCCCATATCATCTGGTCCAGTTCCCCGAACACGTAGTCCACCCCGCCGATACCCGGTACGGTGGGGGCCGAGTCGGCGCTACGGTAGTTTTCCATCCATTGGGCGTCGGACTCGTTGTGACGGATGCCGAAGCCGATCCAGTGGGAAAAATGCTCGTTCTGGTTCCACCGCAGGCTGACATTGCCGGCCAGGCCCCGCAGATTGTCACCCCAGTCCCCGTGGATTTCGAGATGAAGGGACAGCGGCTTGCGCCAATCAGTGGTTCCACCCGCGGCGATGTTGATCCAGCCGGGCCGGGTCATCAAGGGGCCGCGCTCACCGTCGAAGGTGCGCGTCTCGTACTTGCTGGTGCCGTCGAAGGCCCGGCCGATGAAGATCCACCCCTGGTGGAAGCTCTTGTGCTGGGCCCAGGTCATGAAATGGACGCCGCTGCTTTGCCGGTGGCTGCGATCGTAACTCCAGACCTCTTCTCCCGTATCAACGTGTCGGCCCGAGTTGCCGGCGTAAAGCCAGTTCCGATAGGCTTCGAGTTCCACCTCGGCGTGATTGAAGCTGCTGCCGTTCCCGTCCGCGTCGTAGTGGTAGGATATTTCTCCGTAGACCTGCTTCTCGTCCGGTGCCCTCAGGAAACCCATGTCGTTGGGGTCGAGCTTGTCGCTTTCCCACCGACCCAGTGCGGTCGCCCGCCATTTGCCGCCGGCCTTGCGCAGGTCCAGTTCGCCGCCCGTGCCATACGTGGTTTCCGGGTTCAAGGTGGGGTCGAAATAATCGGTGAAAGGATCGATGATGGTGCCCACGGCCGAGCCCGAAACCCGGTACACCCGGTCGCGGAAGTTCATCTCGAAGTCCATGCCCCCCGAGTAACCGTTCCGCTGATACCGCTGCTCCGCCCCTGCGAACGAGCTCTTGTCCCGGTTCACCGCGGTGCCCATGAGGTTGACCCGGTGGTTGCCCTCCTGGAATTCCTTGCCCAGCCGGACCAATCCGTACCCGGCCTTCTGGTCGCCGCCCACGAACGGGTTGTGCGTCTTGCCGGGAATGCCGATATCCGTGGCCGCGGCCAGGATCGCCAGCGAAAAATCGCCCCCGATCTTACCGGTCAACTTGGCTGCTCCGCGGATGCGGGCGTTGGGATCGCCGGTGCCGATCCTTCGGGAGTAGAAGAGGTTGAAATCGGGATGCTGGAAAAACCGCGCGCCCTCGATGAAGAAGGGCCGCTTCTCCTGGTAGAAGGTCTCGAAGGGGGAAAGGTTCAACAGGGCCGGATCGGCTTCCACCTGCCCGAAATCCGGCTGGAAGGTGGCGTTCAGGGTCAGATTGGAGGTCACCCCGTACTTGAAGTCGGCGCCGAAATTCTGGGAATTCCGCCACTTGTCCTCGTCGCCCTCGACGGCGGGATCGACGTGCTTGGTCAGGACATAGGGCAGCACCTCGAGCTTGTTCGGATTCTCCACGCCGCGCAGGCCGGTCAGGGTTCCCCAACGGCTGACGAAGCCGCTGGCGTTGCGTTCCCACATGACCCAGCCGGTGTCCTCACCGCGTCCGTGCATCCAGCGGTAGACCTGCAGGCCCCAGGTCATGTTCTGGGCGGGCTTGAAGCGGATCGCCGAAAAAGGAATCCGGATCTCCACGTACCAGCCGTTTTCGTCGCGGGAGACCTCCGCGTCCCACACGGCGTTCCAGTCGCGGTCGCGGTTCCCGTTGTCGAAGATGTAGGCGTCCTGCTTCACGCCCTCGGGATTGACCCGGAAATTGTAACCCGTGGTCTTGTCGTGATAGGGATCGATGTAGATGCTGACCAGGTCCGAGGCCTCGATCTGGTCCCGCCGGCTCAGATAGCTCGACACGTTGGCCATGTCGTCCTCGTAGCAGGCCATGGCGAAATAGATCGCGTCGTCGTCGTAGACCACCTTGAACACCGTTGGCACCGAGGCCGGGGCGCCCCGCTCGGGATCCATCTGGCGAAAGCCCCAGCCGGTCGCCGCCAGGTCCCAGGCGGGATCATCCAGAACACCGTCCATCTCGATTTCCAGATCGTCGAGATAAAAGGCCTCGAGAGAGGGCACCTCGGTCAGGGTTCCGTTGGAAAGTGCGGGGTAGTTGGGACCGGTCCCGGTGGGTGCGAAACCGGGTACGGGGTTCTGGCCGCAGGCGGTGGAGACGGCGAGAATCAGGAAGGGGATCATGAAAAGGGCGATGCCCGCTGGAAGACGGGGAGGTCTGGCTGTCATCTGAACTCCTGCGGAGATTCGCCGGGGTCGAATAGAACCCGGGAAATACGGCCCGAGCCCGGGGGATGTTCCAGAAAAAAATCACGAAATCACCGAACCATTGACATCCAGGGTGCGTCTGTGGGGTGATGGAAGCGCTGGAAAATCCGCAAAGGTTTCGCCCGAACGGGGACGGAACACAATTGAATCGACTCGAAACCAGGATTTCATGGACCAGTCAGAACTTCTGAAACGCTGCCGGAATGGCGACGAACTGGCCTGGGAGGTGCTCGTGAGACAGCATCAGGGACGAATCTGCTCCATCGCCTACGGATACGTGGGCGAACAGGACGAGGCCATGGACCTCGCCCAGGAGATCTTCATCCGGGTGTTCAAGAGTCTCGCTACCTGCACCGAAGCGGAGAAATTCCAGTCCTGGCTGGCCCGCATCGCCCGCAACGCCTGCATCGACCATCTGCGGCGCCGAAAGGCACGCCCGCCTCTGCGGGACATCCCCGCCGAGGACATGGTGACCCTGGCGTCCGGGGGACCCAACCCCGAGGATGAATGGATCAAGTCCTCGCGCCAGAAGCTGGTCCACAGGGCGTTACAAAGACTCAGCGAGATCAATCGCGAGATCATCGTTTTGAAGGATATTCAGGGACTGCCCCTGGAAGACATCTCGGGCATGCTCGACCTGCCGCTGGGCACGGTCAAGTCACGCTCGAGCCGGGCCCGCATCGAGCTGGCCCGGGCCATCACGGATATGGACGGGGGTCCCCATGGTGGGCCCCTCGGCGCGGAGGCGGTGTGATGACCGGCCACGGCGGCAGCAGGAACGATGACCGCGCCCGGGACGAACGTTTCGTCCGGGACGTGCTCGCCCGCACCAGCGGGTCCGCCTGCGACCGCGCCTGTGAGCAGCTGTCCGATCTGATGGACGGTGGTCTGGCGGGAATGGACCGGGAACTGGTCCAGACACATCTGGAACACTGCGATCCCTGCCGGGCGGTGGCCGTGACCCTGGGCTGGCTGGAGCCGCTCTTGCCGGAGATGGCCGAGATCGATCCCGGTCCCGCCTTCACCGCGCGCGTTTTGGCCGGCACGACCGGTCGGACCCGCGCCGAGGAACCCATGCCGGCGGTGCCGACCGGACCCGCCGGACTGATGGACAGGGTGGGCGGCTGGTGGGACCGGCAGATCCTGCGACCCGGTTTCGCGGCCCAGGTGGCCTACGCGGCTACTGTGATCCTGGTCCTGTTGACCGCGATTCCCGGCGCGCCCCTAAAAAATGCGCCCGGCAAAGCCTTGGAATTCGTGCAGGCCGGGCCCGCGGTCCCGGCAGTGATTAGGCCGGCCCTGGACCAGACTTCGGGTTGGGTCGAGGGCCAGACTTCCAGAGTGGTGACCGCTGCCCGGACCGGCGTAAATCGGCGTTGGCAAAAAACCGAATCCTCCCTGGAACAGCGCGGCGACCGCACCGCCCCGGAGCGTCAGGATTTACAAACCCATGTGAAGCTAATGATCAGCCAGGCCGGCGACGGCAAGCTTGGCGAAGCGAGTTACGAATTCCTGGCGGTTCTCCAGGCCGGCAGGCGGATTTGGAACGAATGGTGGAACGACAATGATGACGACGGACAGGAATAGAAAGGAGAGTGTCATGAACGGCGCGCAGAACGAACAACAGCAGGGTACCTACCAGGATGCCCAGATCAATCAAGGACCCGGGAACCCTCCACAGGGCCAACCGGGAGGGTACGGTGCGGGTTATGGAACCGAGGCAAAACCCAACTTCAACCGGAAATCCCCTGCGCTGGCCACCTGGTTGTCCTGCATGCCCGGGTTGGGGCAGGTTTACGTGGGCTATTACCAGCAAGGTTTCCTCAACATAATCGTGGCGGCCGGCATGATCGCGATCCTTGCTTCGTCCATGGGAAATGGCGTAAAAACATTCGTTGGGGTAACCATCGCCTTCTTTTGGCTCTACCAGATGATCGACGCCAACCGCCGGGCCCACCATTACAACCAGGTCATGGCAGGTCTGGGCGGGGAAGATGTCCCCGATGGATTCTCGATGCCGACCACGAAAGGGTCCATGCTGGGCGGCGGGGTGCTGGTCATCATCGGAATCCTATTCATCATGGACCTGAACTTCAGTGTCTCAATGGAATGGGTCGGGAACTGGTGGCCGCTACTCCTGGTACTGGTAGGGGTCAACCTTATCTACAAGGCCAGGAAAAACGGGGATTGATCATGGTCGCACATATGGCGCGCCTGCCGATCGGGTGGGCGCGCCACAAGGACACCCTGGGTTTTCCGGGATTTCACACCGATTCTATTGTCGCGGCAACCCACCGGGTCAGATCAATTCCCGCCAAATCTTTTCCACCCGCCCAAAAACCGCGTCCCAGGTGAAGTGACCCAGGTCCGGCGGGGGAATCTGCTTATCCGCCTCCAGGCCCTTCCTCAAAGCGGCCGTCAGGTCATCCACGAAGCGGGGCAGATCCGCGGGAACCGGCTGATCGACTCCCGCGAGTCGGGGAAGCGGGACCAGATCCAACCGGTCCCCGAGATGTGGTGAGATCTGCTCGATTACCCCGGGCAGGGCGGTGGACACGATCCGGCAGCCGCAGGCGGCCGCTTCCACCAGCACCAGTGGCACTCCTTCGTAGAACGAGGGCAGCACACAGATGTCGCACCGGCGCATCAGGTCGGCCAGGGCGGCTTGATCAAGCTGCCCGTGTCTGACCACCACGGGCGCCATGGCTTCCATGCGGCTGCGAAGTTCGTCCGCTTCGGGTCCCGCGCCGCTGCCGGCGACATGAAGGCGCATGTCGGGATGATCAGCCGAAAGTCTTGCCACCGCATCCAGCAACCAGGGCAACCCTTTGGCGGCGCTGTATTTCCCGACGTAGAGCAATTCCCCGGTCCCGGGTACGGGTGTGGGCCCGGAAAAAAACAGATCATCCCGGTAACCGACTCCGGTGACGATGATCCTTTCGAGAGGAATGGCCAAGGCGTTCGCCAGCTGATCCCGGTGGTCTCGTCGCAGTACGCAAAACCTGTCGATCCGGCGGCAACCGCGGATGACCTCCTCCTTCAAATGGGGACAGAGCTCCATCTGGCGCAGCCCGGTGGCGTGGCAGGTGGCCACGACCGGCAGGTCGGGAACGACGTCCTTGATCAGGGACGTGAGCAGCCAGATGTGGTTGGAGTGGATCAGGTCCGGCTGGAAGGAGGCGACAACCCGCCGCAGGTGATCCCGCCAGATACGGCGGTAGGCCGCCAGCTGCCGGTCGGCAAGGGTGGACCAGACCGAACTGGCGTAGGGCATGACGTCGCTCATTCCGGGCACGGGAAAATCGAGATCCGGAATCGGAGCGCCAACCGAATTGTCCCCAGCGACCCCGGCGAAGAAGACCGGACGGATGGCTGCGGCCTCCAGATCTCCCAGGACCGGATTCGTTTCACTGACGGGAACCCCGACCACGGCCTGTTGGCGCCAACCGGTCCCCCCCGCCAGATGGACCAGGGCGTCGAGAGTCACCCCGCTTCCGGTGCGTGAAGGTCGTTGCGACAGCAGATGGAGAATCTTGCCCGGCATGAAATTCCTGCGCTTTTTTGGTTAATTTCCTACGCCAGAATACGATATATGATAGATGAGTCCATGAAAAGCGAGTCCGGGCGACCCTGGCAGCGGGGTAGTGCGTGAGGTGGCGGAAACCAACGGGGTGTGTTCAATCTTGATCGCGGGCAAGCCCAAAATCCTGATCGTCGATGAATCCCTCCAGGATCTGAGGATTCACGCCAGCACCCTTCGTGGCCAGGGTTATGAGGTGTTCTGCTCCCGAGGCGGGGAGAACACGCTGATGATCCTCGAATCCATGACCCCCGATCTTTTCCTCATCGACACCGGCATGCAGAAAATGGATGGGTACGAACTCTGCCGGCGTCTCAAGCTGAACTCCGACTGGCGGAACATTCCAGTCATCTTCGTTACGGACAGCCGCTCGCCGGAGAACATCGACCAGGGTTATGAAGCGGGCGGGGTCGACTACATCGTAAAGCCGTGCCATCTCAGCGAATTCCTGTCGCGGGTACGCACCCAGGTCAAGCTCTACCAGCTCATGCGTCAGAACGAAGAGATGCAGGCCACCGCCATCGACGCCAACCCTCTGACCCGGCTTCCGGGCAACAATTCGATCCAGAAGGCCATCCAGGAGGCCATCGACGAGCACCGGGACGTGGGCATCATCCACACCGACCTGGACAACTTCAAGGCCTTCAACGACGCCTACGGGTTCATCATCGGGGATGATGTGCTCATCTTCAACGCGGAAATCCTGCACACCGCCCTGCGCAAGATCTGCGACGGCCAGGGATTTCTCGGTCACATCGGCGGGGACGATTTCGTGGTGATGTTGCCCGGTGACAAGATGATGGAATTCAGCGAGGAGGTCATCCGGAGTTTCGACGAAGGCGCCTCGTCATTCTACAACGATGAGGACCGGGAGCGGGGCCACAT
>CBDURF010000141.1:0-8992 GCA_965369705.1 uncultured bacterium | reverse complement strand
TCATCGGGTTCTTCATCTTCCGGAAGTCCGACAGCGGAGAACAAATTCTCGTTCAGGGCACGGTAGCGCTCATCGTGGGGGTCTCCCTGGTGGTGGTCTGGCTGGTCGTCTTCCGGAATTTCAACCGCTTGAAAGTCGAATACGATTACATCCGGGTCTTTCTGCTGGCCTTCCCCTGCACCGCCGTGATTTTTGTGCCCGTCCACTACGTGATAACGGGCTACCTGACCGGGATCGGGAACATCGTGGTTACCGGAGCCTACCAGTTTCCCATGAACGTCCTTGCCCTGGCCATCGCCGCGGCCATTCTTCGGCGCATGGATAAGGCCCCCGAAGGGGCCTCGCTGCCAGAAACCGAGTGAAGATTACTCAGAATGTCCTACCCACGGTCCCGGTGAAAAGCACGCCCGGCATCTGCACCCCGGGCACCTCCTCGTAGCGCCGGTCCAGCAGATTGGTCCCGGTGACCGCGGCAAACCAGCCGGCCCGGTTTTTCCAGTCCAGCCGGCTGTCCAAAACGAAAATGTGCTTGAAATCGTCCGGTCCGTCCGTGTGCTCGAGATAGCGGCCGCTGATGGTCCACGACAGGTTCAACGGCAACACGGCCGTTCCCTGGGCGGTCAGTACATGGCGCGGCACCAGGAGGGTGTACTTGCCCTCGAAACCGGGTGCGAGTTCGTTCTCGTTTTCCAACCAGGTCCAGCCGACTCCCACCCGGTGCCCTCGGCCGTGCCGCCATGCAGCGCCCGTCTCCACGCCCCGCACCGTGCCCTCGGCGATGTTCAGAACCCGCCAGACCGTGTCGCCGACCGGTCGCGCCCACTCGATCCGGTTTGTCTCGTATCGTTCGAAATAGGCGGCGCTGCCGCTCCAGGGACCTTGGTTGATCTCCAGGCCCAGGTCCCAGGTCCAGCCCTCCTCGGGTTTCAGATCGGGGTTGCCGGCGTTCACCGGGTCCCGGTAGTAGAGATCGGTGAAGGTGGGGATACGGTACACGCTGCCGATGCTGCCACGAGTGGTCACAGCCCCGGTCAGATCGTAGGACACCGCCCCGGTCCCCGCGAATTGGGGCGAGTAGTCGTTGCGCACGTCAACCCGGCCGCCGACCTGCCAGCGCAACGAGCCTCCATTATCGTCGACCTCGAGAGAAGCCGAACCCCGGCGCCGCACATGCTGTCCCAGGGCCTCGCCCCAATTGCCGGAGCGAAGCCCGCGGCTGTCGATGTCCTCATAAACCCCTTCCAGGCTCACGGCCAGGGCCTGCTGCCTGCCCAGATCCACGATCCCGCGCAGTTCGGCGCCGGTCTTGCGGGTGAGGTGGTCGTTGGTATAGGCGTCGGGATCGTCCCGGAACAGGATGAATCGATCTTCGTGGCGGCGGAAAAATACGCGAGGCTCCACCGTCAGTCGATCCCCCATGTCGGCCCGATAGAGGCCCGACAGGAACAGCGTGCGCGTTCTTTCGGTCGAGGGGAACGGCGCGTAGAAATCCAGGGCGCCGTATTCCCTTGCGGCGTAGCCGCCGAATAAATCCAGTTCACCGCCGGGCTTGCCGCTGACCAGCCGACCGGTGGTCGACCAGGTGTCGGCGTCGTTGCCGCCCCAAGCCTCGGTGCCGTCGTCCTGCAGGACGTCGTAACCATCGGTCCGGAACCTGTCCACCGATATTCGACCCGCCGTGGTTCCGTTCCCGGCGACATCGAGGGTGCCCCGGGCGCCCCAGGTGCCGTTGCCGCCGCCCATGACAGCCGCCTCGCCCCCGGTGCGATCGGCCGGCCGCCTGGTCACCACGTTGACCGTGCCGCCGAAGGCCCCGGCGCCGTACAGCACCGAGCCCTGGCCCGGCAAAATCTCCATGCGTGCGATGTCGTGCTTGCCCACCGGCAGATTCATGAGGTGGTGGCCGGTCTGAGGATCGGAAACATCGAACCCGTTCAGGAGCATCTGCACCTGGTCGAAGGTGGAACCGCGGATGGTCAGGTCCGACTGCACCCCGTACTGCTGTCGCTGGCTGACCACCACCCCCGGCACCGACTGCAGCATCTCGGCGGCCGAGCGTGCGGGCGCCCGTTCGATGTCCTCTTCGGTCAGGACGTTCACCGTGCGCACCAGCCCCGGCAGGGCGGCCGGAACGCGGGAACCGAGCACCTCCAGGGTTTCGGCCACCCACAGGGTGTCGCCCTGGAAGATGACGAAGCGGGCCCATTCAACGGTGGTGCCCGCGGTGGTGTCCGCGGTGGTGTCTGCAGACGCGGCCGCCGGTTCAGTCATGGCCGGGGCGGAGACAGGAAGGAAAAAGGTCAGGGCGGTCATCACGACCGCCCCGCGTCGGATCAGGGATACGAGAGACATGAGCGAGTCCTCAGGTCGTTTTTGGTTTCGGCTTGGCGTTCCACAGCCGCAGCGCCAGCACGAAACCGATCAGGGCCAGGGGAATCATGGCGATGGGCCAGGCCTGCCAGTTCGCGGGGTCGGTAGCCGCGCCGATGATCCCGCCCTCGGGATCCAACTCCACCTTCGGTAGAATGATGGCGTAGGTCAGGGACATCACGCCCGTGCCAAGATAGACAAATCCGTCGATGATACCAACCGCGATGCCCGCGTTCTTGGCCCCGCCGAAGTCCATGCTGGCGGTGCCCGAGAGCATGCCGTGAACGCCGATCACCGCCATCGACATGATGATGACCAGCCATCCCACGATGGGGGTGGTGTAGGTGAAGGTCAGCACGATGGTTCCCACCAGCATGAGGCCGTACAGGAGACCCGCCACCGGGCCCCGCCGGGACTGGAAAAGGTGGTCGCTGATGGTGCCGGCGAACACGCCGCCGGTGATGCCGGCGATGCACAGCAGGAGGCCCCAGTTCTCGTTGACGAAGCTGGACTTGAGCCCAAGCATGGCGTCGGTCTGCTTGGCGAAGCTGCCGTACCACTGCATGATGGCCTGCCGCAGGAAGCCGCTGCAGAACTCGACCCCCGCAATGGTCAGGATGATGGGATTGGTGAGCATCTTCTTGAATACCTTGACCGCTCCGAGACGCGGCCCCGTGTCACCGCTGGTGGCGTCGCCGGTGTTGAAGTCCGCCAGCCCGGCCAGGGCCGGCGTGTTGCGCACGACCCTGAAATCGATGACCCAGAAGATCCCCAACAGGATGGCCGGCACGAAGAAGACCCAGACCAGTCCCATCTTGCTCAGGATCATGCCGCCCAGGTCGAAGGCGAAGTAGATGCCCAGGGAGATCAGAATGCCGAAGATGGCCCCGAAGACCCCGCGCTCGCGTACATGGAACCAGGGGGCGTTGACCTTGACGATGGCCACGGCGCCGAAACTCTGGAAGTACATGTTGATCGCGTAGAGGACAGAGAACAGGACGATGAAGTTGGCGACGACATATTCAGACAGGGGACCGTGTTTCAGGAGGGTCAGCGAGGCCAGGCCCATCAGCAGGTTGGCCACCATGGCGCCCATGGCGCCGGTCAGGATGGAGAAACGACCTCCCATACGGTCGGTCAGGGGACCGTTGATCAGGAACGAGACTCCGTAGACGATGGTGCCCACCATGAAGACGATGCCGAAGCCGGTATTTCCCATCAGAGGGCTCCCGTCGGGCCCGGCGATTTCCTCGAAGGCGTACTGGCTGACCTTGAGGTTGTAACGTCCCATGTACAGGAAGGAATAGGTCAGACCCAGGGGCAGCCAGTTCTGGATCCGGCGCCGGAGGTATACCTTGTCATGCCCCACGTCCACCTGGGGCAACCTGACGAACACGAAGCCGACAACGATCAGCAGCAGAAAGATGGGAACCAGTTCTTTAATCCAATCCAGCATGGGAAACTCCCGGTGAAGTTCAGGTTTCGATTCATGGGAGGCAGAGCATACCCTTCCGCGGTCGCCCGGCCAACAGGATTCGAACCGCAGATCACCCCTGCCGGCGGATCACCACCAGGGTGATGTCGTCGGACTGGGCCATGCCCGAGGTGTGGGTGGCCACCGCATCCAGGATGGCGTCCTTGATGCCCGCGGCCGGCAGATGGCGGTTCCGGCGCAGCACTTCGAACAGGGCTTCCTCGCCGAACATGGCCTCGTAGTCGTCTTCCTCCGCGGCCGGGCCCACCGCTTCGGTGATGCCGTCGGTGTAAAGCACGATGATCTCCCCCGGCGCCAACTCCACGGTGTCCTGCTGGTAGACCTGGTCACCCAACATGCCGAGCAACAGGCCGCCGGTGGTCAACTCCTCGATCTGGTCGTCGGCCCGCAACAGGATGGGTGGGTTGTGACCGGCGTTGGTGCACGTGAAGCTGGCCTTGCTGGCGTCGAGAAGCCCATAGAAGAAGGTGGCGAACATGTGGGGGTCGGTGGACTTGACCATCAGGTCGTTCACCCGCTCCACCACTCCGGACACGCTGCCCGGATGCAGGACCTGACCGTGCAGACTGGCCTGCAGATTCGACATGAGCAGGGCCGCGGGCATGCCCTTGCCCGACACGTCGCCGATGGCGATGCCGATCTGGTCGTCGCCCTGGACCAGGAAATCGAAGTAGTCCCCACCGATCTCCCGGCTGGGAATGCTGGCGCCGACCACCTCGAAGCCCGTCACGACCGGTTCGGCGCTGGGCAGAAGACGGACCTGGATGGCCCGGGCGGTTTCCAGCTCCTGCTTCAGCCGGTCGTTGGCCAGGGCGATTTCCCGGCCGTGCTTAACCGCGCGGGTCATTTCGTTGAAGCTGGCGGCCAGGTCGCCGAATTCGTCCTGGTTGGGAATCTCGATGGTCGTGTCCAGATCGCCCGCAGCCACTGACCTGGTCCCACGGTGCAGAGCGTGCACCGCACTGACGATGCCCTCGGAAATCCGCACACCGAAGAACAAGGCGAAGACCTCCAGGACCAGGAACAGGAAGGCCACCATCGCCAGAGCCGCCACCACGGCGATATTCAGGTTGGAATCCCCCTCGAGGAATTCGGTCTTCAGATCCTGCCAGCCGACCCGCAGGTTGATGAATAGGGTCTTGGAATCCAGCTTCTCTCCATCGTACCGGTTCACCTCGAACAGCGTACCGCCGAAAAAGAAGAAGCGGTTCCAGTAGCCCTTGTCTTCGCTGACGTCGCGGTAACTGACTTCCAGACCGGAAAAACTCCGCCGATCCTCCTCATTGGCCCCCACGATGATCAATTCGCCGTCTTTTTTCCGGGAGGAGCCCGTAGGCGAGATATCGATGCCCACCTTCAGCAGGCGCGAGAGAATCTTCAACGGACGTTCACCGAGGTGCCAGGCCAGAACCGACGGCTGCCCGGTATCCAGCGCCCGCCAGCGCATCAGCCAGATCCTGTCGCCGGCCAAAAACCAGCCCGTGCTGTCGGCGATCGCGGGGACCGGCGCCGCTCCGGAATCCGAAGCCGCATTCTGCAGGCGCGAGACGTCCGCCATCGAACCCCGCATCTTTTCCGCCAGCGGTGGGACCCAGTCCGGCGCTTCGATGAGGGTCATTCCTTCCCGGGCGCCCCCCGGGCCGGGCCACATGAAGGTGGTGTCGAAAAGAGCCCCGCCGAAATCGGCGCCCGCCTCGGTCATCCTCCGCCAGTTCTCCAGCGTACCGGTGGTCCGGGCGGCGCGTGCTCCGCCAAGTCCGGTGTAAAGGATCATCAGGCCCAGAACGACCATCAGCGCCAGCGGCACGAACCCGATCAGGACGGCGGTGACGCCCAGCTTGGGGCGCAGGCGCAGAAAGTGGAGCCGCATCCTGATCGCCAGGTGGAATAGGGACCAGAACCAGAAGCAGCCCAGGCTGAGCTGGGACCACGCGCCCAGCTGTTTCAGGAATGCGCCGGGTCCATCGGGGGCGGCCAGGCTCCAGAAGCGGGGCAAAAGGAAGATCAGCAAGGCGGTGGCCAGGACACCCAGTCCGAAGCCCAGAGCTCGGCGGCGGTCCGAAATATGCCGCCAGGGGCGGTATTGGCGGGAAGTCAGCACAAAGATGGACAGCGGTGTGGCCGCCCAGATTCCGGATGAGCCCGGCAGGAAGGCGGCCAGGGCCGCCGCGCCGGCCAGGAGCACCAACCAGAACCACCGACCCCAGGTGTCGGACAGGATGAATCGGATGCCCGCGATCCAGGCCGCCAAGGTCAAGGTCCCGATCACGCCCTGGACCACGACCCCCGTCAGGAAGTCCATTTCCTGGTGAAGGATCAGAACCGCGGCGGCGGCGGCGAGCAGTATCAGGATCAGGACGATGCAGCGCCAGGCTACGAAGGAAATGGAGCCGGAAAGAAGTTTCACCGGATGTTGTGCTCCTGTTTATACTGCGCCCAGTTGTCCTTCAAATGGCAGAAGGCTTCGAAATCTGCCGCCGTGAGGAAGGGATTGTGGTCCTTTTCGAAACCGATGGTCGAGTGCGGCCGCTGCCCCTTGCCCCCGTAATAGTCATGTCCGGGAAAGACGAGGGTCTCGCGGGGAAGTTGCATTAATCGGTGCAGGGAATCGTACTCCTGACGGGCCGAAGACCCGGGGAAAATGGATCCGGTGCCCCCCACCTTCCCGCAGAAAAGGATATCTCCGGTGATCAGCCGACCCTCGCACAGATAGCAGAAATGACCGGGCGAGTGGCCGGGAGTGGCCAGGGCGGTGACGGTGAGACCGCCCAGCGGGATGACCTGGCCGTCGGCCACCGGTTCGGCGCCGGCAATGTCGTCTTCGGGACCGCCGTACATCACCGCTCCGGTCAAGGCCTTCAGCCTGCCCGCTCCTCCGGTGTGATCGGAATGGCCGTGGGTGATCAGGATGGTCGAGATTTTCAAGCCCTCGGTTTCCGCGATTTCCCGGAACCGCTCGGGAGCGAAGCCGGGATCCACCGCGGCCGCTTCTCCCATTTCCACGTCCCCGATCAGGTAACAGAAATTGCGATCACCCCCGAGATGGATCTGCAGAAAACGGGTATTGCCTGTCGAGTGGTCATGGATCATCACGGTTTTCCCCGTTTCCCCAAGGTGCGTCTCATTCATTCGTGGGGATCATACCCGCCCGCACCGGTTACGCCAAGGAGCAGGTGACCCGGCTGGTGGAATTCATCAGACAAAGACGGTTGCGGATCCCCGAATAATTCCTATACATAAATATAAGACCGTTATCGTCCATTTTAGATGATTTCATTCGTTCGGCCGACCTTGCGCCCAGCGCTTTGAAAGGGATTTTCATGCCCCGTCTTTTCGTCCGTATTCCAATGGCCGCCCTGTTGATCCTGGCCTTGTCCGCCGGTCTCGCCGCGGCGGCCCCCGGCCCGGGTGAACAGGGCGGTCCGGCCCCCGACTTCACCCTTGACGCCTACGGGGGCGGCACCTACACGCTTAGCGACTACCGGAACAAGGTCGTGATGATGTTCGTGGTGGGCTACGGCTGACCTTCCTGCATAGACGGCGCCTTCAGTTCGGAGGCCATGATCAGCGAATATTCCCCGGACCAGTTTCAAGCCTTCGCCGTGGACGTGTGGGACGGCAACGAACTCAACGCCGAGATTTTCATCGCCAACGCCCAGATCACCTATCCTTACCTGATGTACGGTGGAATCAACGGCATCATGGTCGATTACAACTGCTTCTACGACCTGGTCTTCGTCATCGGGGGCGACGGGATCATCATCTACCGGGGCGTCTATGACGACACGATCGTCCAGGCCGCCATTGACCAGGGAATCGTCGATCTGGACTCCCTGGCCCCCGTCGGCGACACCCCCATGGCGCGGCACCGGTTGCTGAACGGATATCCCAACCCGTTCAATCCCCAAACGCGGATTCCCTACGAGTTGGGCGACGCATCCGGGTCCGGAAACGGGTCCGGAAACGGGTCCGAGCTGGTGACCCTGCAGATCCTTGACCTGAGGGGCCGGGTGGTGAAGACCCTGGTTCACGGCGTGAAGACCGTCGGACAGCGCTACGAGGCGACCTGGAACGGCACCGATGAAACCGGCCGGCGAATGCCCAGCGGCGCCTACGTGTCCCGGTTGACGGTGGGCGGGCAGAGCCAGGCGAGGATGCTGACCCTCGTTAAATAACACGCACCCTTGTCAGTCTTTCTTGACCGCCTTCTGCAGGAAGGGCGTGAGCAGGTCCACCGGGACCGGGAAGATCGTCGTGCTGTTGTTTTCGGCCGCGATTTCAGTCAGCGCCTGCAGGTAACGCAGCTGCAGAGCGATCGGATGTTTTTCGATGATGGCCGCCGCCTCGCTCAACTTCTGGCTCGCCTGGAATTCGCCTTCCGCGTGGATCACCTTGGCGCGGCGCTCCCTTTCCGCTTCGGCCTGCTTGGCCATGGCCCGTTTCATTTCCATGGGCAGGTCCACGTCCTTCATCTCGACCGTCATGACCTTGATGCCCCATTGATCGGTGGCCTCATCCAGGATGGTCTGCACCTGGGCGTTCAGCTTGTCGCGCTTCGACAGCAGTTCGTCCAGTTCCGCCTGCCCGACCACGCTCCGCAGCGTGGTTTGCGCCAACTGACTGGTAGCGAAGAGAAAGTTCTCCACGTCGATAATTGCTTTTTCAGGCTCGACCACCCGAAAATACAGTACCGCGTTGACCCTGACCGACACGTTGTCCTTGGTGATCACGTCCTGAGGCATCACATCCATGGCCACGGTCCGCAGGCTGACTTTCACCATCCGTTCGATGAAGGGAATCAGGATGATCAGACCCGGCCCCCGAACGCCCACGAAACGTCCCAGACGGAAAATCACCCCCCGCTCGTACTCCCGCAGGATCCGCAGGGAATTGGCCAGCACGAATAAAAACAGGATCAGGAAAGTGCCCGGGAACAGGAATGGCATGGCTAACTCCTCTGCTTGGTGGGGGATTGATCGGATTGGGACGCGGGCACCACCCGGACCACGCGCCCCTCGACGGCGACAACACGCACACGGGAATCAATGGCCAGGGGCAGGTCGGCCCGAGCCTCCCAGATTTCACCGTGGCAAACCACCTTGCCGGGCTCAGCGGGATTTTCGATGC
>CBDURF010000140.1:0-9035 GCA_965369705.1 uncultured bacterium | reverse complement strand
ATCGCTCATCCAAGGAGATACCCATGATCACCCCATCCCGCTCATCGCGACGCGGAAAACCCCACATAAATTCTCCGAAAATCACCCCCCGGGGGTCCTGTTTTGATGTTTAACCCGGATTGTTCCTGGTGCCAATTGCCCCCTCGGCAGGGTTATTCTGCAAAAGCATTGGCTTCCGACCAGGACAACCTTCTCATTGCAGTTACATCCGGTACACCGCAATGCTATATTGGCCCCGCTTCGCCAGAAACTTCCGGCACGGCCGGATCAGGTTTTCAACCCCGGAGGTCGCCCCTTGCGAATCCGCTCCATCATTTTCCTGTGCCTGCTGACCCTGACGGCCACCGGTGCCTCTATCGCCGCCGACGAACCCGCTGCCGAACCCATCGAGCAGCACCCCTTCTCCGTCCACGACATGCTGGCCATGGACCGCCTCGGCGATCCCCAGGTTTCGCCCGACGGCAAATGGGTCGCCTACCAGGTCAGCACTCCCGATGTGGACGTCAACAAGAGCATGACCGACATCTGGGTCACCAGTGTCGACGGCAAGACGACCAAACGCCTGACCAGCAATCCCGCGGCGGACTACAACCCGCGTTGGTGCCTTAACGGGACCATCTTTTTCCTGTCCACCCGTGGCGGCAGTTCGCAGATCTGGAACATCGATCCGGGCGGCGGCGAGGCCCGGCAGATCACTGACCAGCCCCTGGACATCAGCAACCTCGAGGTAGTGCCCGCGCTTCACAGCTTCCTGTTCACGATGGATGTCTATCCCGGCCTGGGTATCCAAGGCACCATCGACCGTGACAAGGAGAAGGCCGACGACCCGACCACGGGCATGATCTACGACGAGTTGATGTTCCGGCACTGGGACACCTGGGAGGACGGCAAGCGCAGCCACCTGTTCCTGCTGGCGGGCAAGGATCCCAAGGGTGAACCCGTGGACCTGATGCCCGACCTGGATACCGACGTGCCCACCCGTCCCTGGGGCGGTATGGAGGAAATCGCCGTCAGTCCCGACGGCGCCGAGATCGTGTTCACGGCCAAGATCCTGCCCGGCAGCGAGCCGGCCTGGAGCACCGACTACGATCTGTACGCCGTACCGACCGACGGTTCGGGCGTGATCCGCTGTATCACCGAGGCCAACGAAGCCTGGGACACCGAGCCCTTGTTCACGCCCGACGGCAAGACACTCTGCTACCTGGCCATGGATCGACCCAATTTCGAGGCCGACCGTTTCCACATCGAGATGATGAACTGGGCCACCGGCGAAAGCCGCCGCATCGACTTCACCTACAAAGACCTGGGCCTCAGCCCCCACGGCCTGAAGTTCTCCGGAAACGGCAGAACCATCTACGCCACGGCCGGTTATCTAGGTCAGCGATCGATCTTCAAGATTGATGTCAAGTCGGGCAAGGCGACCATAATCCAGACGATGGGCCGCAATTTCAGCCTGAACTTGCTCAAGGGCGCCCTGTTGTTCGGGCAGCAGAGTCTCAAATCGCCCACCGAGCTGTTCACCATCCAGACCAGTGGCAGGGGCCTCAAGCAGATCACCGATTTCAACGGCGAAAAGCTGGCGGCCACCTTGATGGGCGAACCCGAGCAATTCACGTTCGCCGGTTGGAACGACGAGACGGTTTACGCCTACGTCGTCAAACCCTACGACTGGACCGAAGAGAAGGCCGCCTCCGGACATAATTGGCCCGTGACCTTCCTGGTCCACGGCGGACCCCAGGGCAGCTTCGGCAACGACTTCCACTACCGCTGGAATCCCCAGGCCTACGTCGGCGCCGGATTCACCACCGTGGCCGTCGATTTCCACGGCTCCACCGGCTATGGTCAGGAGTTCACCGACGCGATCAGCGGACACTGGGGCGACCGTCCCCTCGAGGATCTGGAGAAGGGTCTCGCGGCCGCACTCGAGAAGTATGACTGGATGGACGGTGACAAGGTCGTGGCGGCCGGGGCCAGCTACGGCGCCTACCTGATCAACTGGATGCACGGCCAGCCCTTCGCCCGGAACTTCAGGGCCTTCGTGACCCACGACGGCAACCTCGACGAGCGCATGGCCTACTATGACACCGAGGAACTGTGGTTCCCCGAGTGGGAACACGGCGGCACACCGTGGGCCGAGGGCAGCGGCTACGGGACCCATAATCCCGCTGATTACGTGCAGAACTGGCACGTACCGACCCTGGTTGTGCACGGAGCACTGGACTATCGCGTGGTCGACACCCAGGGCCTGAGTACCTTCACGGCGCTGCGACGGCAAGGCGTTCCTGCCCGGTTGCTGTATTACCCGGACGAGAACCACTGGGTGCTGCAGCCCCAAAACTCGATCCAGTGGCACAACGAGGTCATGGCCTGGCTCACCCGCTGGATCGATTAGCCACTGACGGAAAGGTTTGCTGAATGCCGTCGAAGATTTTCGCCCGCATCGGCCTCGGGATCGGCGCCGCCACTCTTTTGGTGGTGATCGTGGGCTTCCTGCTGCCGAGCACCTTCGAGGTCTCAAAATCGGTGATCATCAAGGCCCCGCCGGAGCACATCCATGAATTCATCGGGGATCTGACCCGGTGGCCCGAATGGACACCCTGGTTGAAGGATGATCCGAACCTGGTCGTGACCCTCGGGTCCAAGACTACCGGGGCCGGCGCCAGCCAGACCTGGCAGGGAGATTCCAGCAACGGCCGTCTGACCTTCACCCGTTGCGACCCGGCCTGGGGCATCGCCTACGACATGGCCTTCGACCGGAACACCTACGAGTCGACGGGGACCCTGCAGTACCGGCCGGTCACGCAGGGCACCGAAGTTGTCTGGACCATGACCGGCGACAACGGCATGAACATCATGGCTCGGTATTTCGGCTTCCTCATGCCGGCCTTGATCGGGCCCATGTTCGAGGAAGGCCTCGCGGGCTTGAAGATGGTCTCCGAAAGGTCGGACAGCACGGCGGTGGAGGGTTAAGGACTGGAATTGCTCAAATTCAACGGCCCGGCATCCGCCGGGCCGTTTTTTTTGTACTCCGTTCTGGGACCTCCCGCAGTGTTTCGCCGCGACGGAAAGATCTGATATATCAATTCCCCCAAACTTGGACTCCTGTGGTTGACGGCGGAACGAAACACCTTATCCTTGGGGCGAAATCAGTTATCGAATTCAACTTCACGGGAGTCAGGAACCGATGACGAAAAAAGATCCCCGGGAGCTTTCGCGGCTCCACCAGATCGAAAACGCCGAATGGCGTGAATCGCTTGATTACGTGCTGCGGGAGCAGGGAGAAGAGCGCGTGGTCCAGATCCTGCGGCTGCTGCAGACCCGGGCCCAGGAGCACGGGGTCAGCATCCCATTTACGGCCAACACGCCCTACATCAACACCATTCCGCGGCAGGACCAGCCCGTGTTTCCGGGTGACCGCACGCTGGAGCGCCGCATCAAGTCGATCGTGCGCTGGAACGCCATGGCCATGGTCGTGCGGGCCAACCGTGAATTGCCGGGCATCGGGGGCCACATTTCCACCTTCGCCTCGGCGGCCAACTTGTGGGAAGTGGGCTTCAACCACTTCTGGCGTGGTCGCACCAAGGATTTCCTGGGCGACATGGTCTATTTCCAGGGTCACGCGAGCCCCGGCATCTACGCCCGAGCCTTTCTTGAAGGCCGTCTCACCGAACAGGATCTGAACCGGTTCCGCCGCGAACTGGATTCCAAGGGCGGCCTGTCGTCCTATCCCCACCCCTTCCTGATGTCCGATTTCTGGGAGTTTCCCACCGTGTCGATGGGCCTGACGGCCCTGACGGCCATCTACCAGGCCCGTTTCAACCACTACCTGGTGGACCGTGGTCTGCGAGCGGGCAGCGGCCGCAAGGTGTGGGCGATGCTCGGCGACGGCGAGATGGACGAGCCCGAATCCCTCGGCGCCATCACCCTGGCCAGCCGCGAGAAACTGGACAACCTGATCTTCGTGGTGAACTGCAACCTTCAGCGGCTGGACGGTCCGGTGCGCGGGAACGGCAAGGTCATCCAGGAGCTCGAGGCCGCCTTCCGCGGCGCCGGCTGGAACGTGATCAAGGTGATCTGGGGGGGCGATTGGGACCGCCTGCTCGAAGCCGACGACTCCGATCTGCTCGTTCAGCGCATGGAAGAGATCCTCGACGGTGAGATGCAGCGCTACACCGTATCCGGCGGCGCGTACATCCGGGATCACTTCTTCGGCAAGTACCCCGAACTGACGAAACTGGTCCAGAGCTACAGCGACGACCAGGTGCGCAAGCTGCGCCGCGGCGGGCACGACCCCGAGAAGGTGTACGCCGCCTACAAGGCCGCCACCGAACACAAGGGCTCGCCGACGGTGATCCTCGCCCACACCATCAAGGGCTACGGCCTGGGCGAAGCGGGCGAAGGCAAGAACATCACCCACTCCCAGAAGAAGCTCAACGAGGACGAGCTGAAGGAATTCCGGACGCGGTTCAACATTCCCATCAGTGACGACGACATTGCCGAGGCTCCCTTCTACAAGCCCGCCGAGGACAGCCCCGAGCTGGAATACCTCCGGGCGCGGCGCAAGACCCTCGGCGGGTCGCTGCCCATGCGCGTGGACAGCAGCCAGCCGATGGCCTGCCAGACCGAAGAGATTTTCCGCGAGTACTACGACGGTTCGGGCGGCCGCGAACTGGCCACGACCATGGCTTATGTGCACATGCTGGCGAAACTTCTGAAGGACGACGAGATCGGCAAGCTGGTCGTGCCCATCGTGCCCGACGAGGCCCGCACCTTCGGCATGGAGTCCCTGTTCCGGCAGGCCGGCATCTACAGCCACGCCGGGCAGCTCTATGACCCGGTGGACAAGGGCAGCCTGCTGTTCTACAACGAGAAGAAGACGGGAGCCATCCTCGAGGAGGGTCTGAGCGAAGCCGGATCTCTGGCCAGTTTCATCGCCGCGGGCACGGCCTACGCCAACAACGGGGTCCAGACGATCCCCTTCTACACCTTCTATTCGATGTTCGGCTTCCAGCGCGTCGGCGACCTGATCTGGCAGGCCTGCGACAGCCAGGCCCGGGGCTTTTTGATCGGCGCCACCGCCGGGCGCACGACCCTCGCCGGCGAGGGGCTGCAGCATCAGGACGGCCACAGCCACGTGCTGGCCCTGGCCCCCACCCGGGTCAAGGCTTACGATCCCGCCTTCGCCTACGAACTGGCGGTGATCATCCACGACGGCATCACCCGCATGTACTGCCACCAGGAGAACTGGATCTACTACCTGACGGTGATGAACGACACCTACGTCATGCCCCCCATGCCCAAGCAGGCCGAAGTGCGCGAAGGCATCCTCAAAGGCATGTACCGCTTCAAGACCACCGGGCTGAAGAGCGCCAAGGCAAAGGCCGCGCCGCGGGCCCATCTGCTGGGTTCCGGGGCCATCCTGAACGAGGCGATCAAGGCCGGCGAGATCCTGGAGAAGGACTTCGGCGTGGCCGCGGACATCTGGAGTGTGACCAGCTACAAGGAACTCTACCGTGACGCGGTGGAGTGCGAACGCTGGAATCTGCTGAATCCCGCCAAAAAGGCGCGGCAGCCCTACCTGTCTGGCCTGTTGGCCAAGGAAGAGGGCGTGTTCGTGGCCGCCAGCGACTACATGAAGGTGATGCCGGCCACGGTGGCCCAATGGTTCCCCGGCCCGTTGCACTGCCTGGGCACCGACGGATTCGGCCGTAGCGACGGCCGCGACCAGCTACGCGACTTCTTCGAGGTCGACGCCCGTTACATCGTCCTGGCTGCCCTGCGGAGCCTGGCCGACCGCGGCGACATCAAACCCGCGGTGGTCGCCAAGGCCGTGGGCGATCTGGGCATCGACCCCGGCAAACTCAACCCGCACACTGACTGAGGGAGTACGCTCGGCCGGGCCGGGCCCCGAAAGGATGATCATGGCACAGGAGATTCGCGTACCCGAAGTGTCGGAGGGTGTGACCGAAGGAATGGTCATTTCCGTGTCGGTCGCCGTGGGCGACAAGGTCGAGGCCGACCAGACCCTTCTCGAAATGGAAACGGACAAGGCCGTGGTGGCCATCCCCTCCCCCTTCGACGGCGTCATCACCGAGATCCTGGTGTCCGAAGGGAACACCGTGTCCGTCGGCGCGGTAATCATGATGGGAGAGCCCGGTGGGGAACCGACCACCGCGCCGGTCCCCCCCGAGGAGCCGGCTGCTGAATCGCCTGTTGAACCGGCTCCGGAACCCGAGCCTGCGGCGACGCCCACGGCCCCGGCGCCCGTTGTCGAGCCGGCTCCCCCGGCCGTGGCCATCGCGCCCACGCCGGCTCCCGATATCGATCTGACTACCGTGCGCGATGGCGAGCGGGTCGCCCCGGCAGCGCCTTCGGTCAGGCGGCTGGCCCGCGATCTCGGCGTGGACATCTACCAGGTGCAGGGAACCGGCCCGGGCAGTCGCATCAGCGAAGAGGACGTGCGGGTGTTCGTGCGGGAGACCATGCAGCGCATCACCGGCGGCGGTCCTGCCCCGGTGGTGTCGGCCGAGTTCCCCGGTCTGCACGCCCAGCGGCCCCTGCCCGACTTCACCAAGTGGGGCGGCGTGACCCAGGAACCGCTGTCGAAGGTGCGGTCGATCACTGCCGACGCCATGAGCTACGCCTGGTCGACCATTCCCATGGTCACCCAATACGACAAGACCGACATCACCGAACTGGAGGCCTTCCGCAAGGAATTCAACCGCAAAGTCAACCCAGAGGGGAAACTGACCATGACGGCCATCCTGGTCAAGGTCTGCGCCGCGGCGCTGCGGGCTTTCCCCCAGTTCAACAGCAGTCTCGACCTAGCCCGCAAGGAGTTGATTCTCAAGGATTACGTGCACATCGGGGTGGCGGTGGACACGCCCAGCGGCCTGCTGGTGCCGGTCATCCGCGACGCCGACCGCAAGGGCATCGAAACCCTGGCGGTGGAGCTGAACGAAACCGCGGCCAAGACGCGCGAACGGCGCATCAGCCCAGCGGATCTGGAAGGCGGCTCGTTCACCATCAGCAACCTCGGCGGCATCGGCGGGACGGCCTTTACACCCATCGTCTACGCCCCGCAGGTGGCGATCCTGGGAGTATCACGCGCCACGACCGAACCCGTGTGGGACGACGGCCAGTTCAATCCCCACCTGGTGATGCCCTTGTCTCTGACCTACGACCACCGGGTGATCGACGGGGCCGACGGCGCGCGCTTCCTGCGCTGGATCTGCCAGGCCATCGAAAAACCCATCAACCTCGTGATGAAGGGGTAGCCCCATGAGCGAAAAGACAGCCATCCCCTCGAGCGCCCAACTCGTCGTCATCGGTGCGGGTCCCGGCGGTTACGTCGCCGCCTTCAAGGCTGCCGAACTGGGCCTGCAGGTGACCCTGATCGATCCCGAAGCCAACCCCGGCGGCGTTTGTCTGCACCGGGGCTGCATACCGTCCAAAGCCCTGTTGCACGTGGCCAAACTGGTCAGCGAAGCCGAAGAAGCCGCCGACATCGGCGTGACCTTCGCCAAACCGAAGATCGACGTGGACAAGGTGCGCGCCTGGAAAGAGGAGATCGTCGTCAAGCTGACCGACGGCCTGGGCATGAAGGTCCGGCACAAGAAATTGACCTACGTTCGCGGCATGGCGCAGTTCAAGAACGCCGGCACTCTCAGCGTGACCGGGATCGACGGATCCCGGGGGGAGATGAAATTCGAGCAGGCCATCCTGGCCACCGGCTCCCGACCCATCATGCTGCCGGGAGTAGAGGCGGGCAGTGAACGCATTTTTGATTCGACAGGCGCTTTGGACCTTTTGGAGGTGCCCGCCACCCTGCTGGTGGTCGGGGGCGGTTATATCGGCCTGGAATTGGGTTCAGCCTATCAGGCGATGGGCAGCAAGGTCTCAGTGGTGGAAATGACGAACGGATTGCTGCCGGGGTGCGATCGCGACCTGGTCTCGGTGTTGAAGAGGCGGTTGGACGTCAAGTTCGAGTCCATCATGCTCAACACCAAGGTAGCGGGGCTGAAGGAGCTCAAAACCAGCGTTCAAGTCACCTTGGAGAACAAGAAAGGCGAGCAGACCAAACAGAAATTCGCCAAGGTGCTGGTGGCCATCGGCCGGCGGCCCAACACGGAGAACCTCGGCCTTGAAAACACGGGGGTGAAACTCGACGAAAAAGGCTTCGTGAAGGTCGATGGGCAGCGCCGCACCGCCGAGAAGAACATCTTCGCCATCGGGGATATCGCCGGCGAACCCATGCTCGCCCACAAGGCATACGGTGAGGCCAACGTGGCCGCCGAGGCCGCCGCCGGGCGCAAGGCCGTGTACGATCCCCGGGCCATTCCCGCGGTCGTGTTCACTGATCCAGAAATCGCCTGGTGCGGCATCACCGAAACCGAAGCCCGCGCGGCCAAACGCAAGGTCAAAACCGCCAAGCTGCCCTGGCGCGGCGTCGGGCGCACCCTGACTCTGGGCCGCGATGACGGCATCACCAAACTGATCGTCGATCCGGACACCGAACGCGTGCTGGGCGTGGCGGTCGCCGGTCCCGGGGCCGGCGAACTGATCGCCGAAGGAGTGCTGGCGATCGAGATGGCCGCGGTGGCGTCGGATCTACGCGGCACGATCCATCCCCATCCCACGCTGTCCGAGACGATCTACGAAGCCGCGGAAATGCTGTTCAAGCCCTGAAATCGGGTGGTTGCCAATGCGCGGGATCGGGTGGGTGATGGGGCGGAACCGGGTAGGTGATGGGGCGGAACCGGGTAGGTGATGGGGCGGAATCGGGTGTGGGCGGAACGGGGACGGCTCGGGTCCCGTCGCTCGCATAGGCCGTATCGCTCTTATCGCTATTATCGCTCATATCGCACCCCCATTTGAACACTTGTTATCGTTTTGTTGGGTGTTTGGCAAGTAATTAAAATATTTGGGATTATCACGATTTTTCCTTGCTGTTTTCGTCTTTTGTTCGTATATTGATTGCACCTCCCGAAAACCCAATCAGGAGGATCATCATGTCCGCGATTTCCTACTCCCCC
>CBDURF010000139.1:0-9236 GCA_965369705.1 uncultured bacterium | reverse complement strand
AGGCGTGGACTTTGGCGGCAGGTTGATCGGGGGAGTAGGAAATAACGGACATGATAATCCTCCTGATTGGGTTTTCGGGAGGTCCAATCAATATACGAACAAAAGACGAAAACACCAAGAGAAATTCGAAATAAATCTTATTATTTTCAATTACTTGCCCGAAAACCGACAATAACGACAATGGGTGATCATTTGAGGCGATTCAAGGTAATGCAAGACACCGTGGCCACCCGCCGAACTCACCCCCGGTGATAGGGTTTCCCCCGCAGGATACTCAACCCCCGGTAGATCTGTTCGGCGAGCAGGACCCGCGCCATCTCGTGGGGCAGGGTCATGCTGGACAGGCGGACGGTGCGGTCGGCCCGTGTGCGGGCGTCGGGACCCAGACCGTCAGCGCCGCCGATCAGGAAACTGATGCCGCCGTGGCCGCCGAGCAGGTTGGCGAAGTCCCGCGAGGTCAGATCCTCGCCGTGCTCGTCCATGGCCACCACCAGCTGCGGGCCCCGGGCCGAGCCCAGGCGGGCGGCCATGTCCTTCCCCTCCCGGTCGGGCGTGGAGTCCCGGATCTCCAGGACCTCGACCGGGGCCATGGTCCGGATTCGTTTCAGGAAATCGTCCGCGAGGCCGGCCAGGCGCTTGTCCTTGATCCTGCCGGCGGCGATGATTCTGATCATGACCAGGCCCTTCATGTCATCGCTTAAGCGCCGGGAAACAAACGAGCAAAATGATCCGGGTTAAGGCGAAAAAATTGATCTCTTTTGGAGGCAATCCTCTGCCAACATAACACATCGCATACTGTTAATAATACAAACAATCCCTTGACTTCAAGGTGTCTCAAATATGAAGTTTGCTCCCGAGTTGTTGATGTTTTCCGGGCCTTAACGAAATCCGGGATCACTCATGAGTCTGCTGCCGCCCCTCGGGACCGTTGCCACAAGCATGATTTGGAATTATGCCACGGTCCTCATCTTCGTCCTGGTCGGACTCGCCTTTGCGGGCATCGCCCTCTGGGTCGCCAAGATCATTCGCCCCAGAAACCCCAGCCATGCCAAGATGACCACCTACGAGTGCGGCGAATTGCCCGTCGGCTCCTCCTGGGTTCGCTTCAACGTCCGTTTCTACCTCATTGCCCTTTTCTTCCTGATCTTCGACGTCGAAGTGGTTTTCCTGTTCCCCTGGGCCGTGGTCTTCAAGCATCTCTTTCCCCTGCCCGAGTTGGGCGCCCTGGTCCTCTGGGAGATGGTCATCTTCCTGGCCATTTTGACAATTGGCCTGGCCTACATCTGGGTCAAGGGCGACCTGAACTGGGTCAAGAAACTCGTCGAGCGGCCCGATAGCCGTTCTGCCGGTGATGGTGAAAACGGCAGCACCGTCGCGGCTGGTACGCTCGAAGAGGAGGTATCCACTCAATGAGCAAGGACAACACGACTCCTCCCGAAGGATACGATGTCCAGCGGGAGCAGATGCTGGACTTCAAGGTACCCGAGCAGCTGCTGAAGGTCCTGGACGAGGACGGCCGGAGCGACGCCAAGAACTTCATCCTCACCACGGTCGACGAGGTCTTCAACTGGGCGCGCCTCTCAAGTATCTGGCCGGTGACCTTCGGGTTGGCCTGCTGCGCCATCGAGATGATGGCGGCCAGCGCAACTCGTTATGATATTGACAGATTCGGCGCCGGCGCCTTCCGCCCGACGCCCCGTCAGGCCGACCTGATGATCGTCTCAGGCACCGTGACGGCGAAGATGGCCACCCGCCTGAAGCTCATCTACGACCAGATGCCCGAGCCCAAGTGGGTCCTCGCCATGGGTAGTTGCGCCATCGGCGGCGGCCCCTATTTCAAGTACGGCTACCACGTGGTCAAGGGCGTGGATTTCATTGTGCCGGTCGACGTGTACGTCCCCGGCTGCCCGCCGCGCCCGGAGGTGCTGCTCGAGGGTCTGATGCGCCTGCAGGACAAGATCCGCGGACGCAAGGGCCCGTTCATCACTCCGAAGTGGATCACCGATTACGCCAAGAAGATTCCCTACCGGAAGTAAGGCCGGAAACGCAAGGGCCGGAAACGCAAAGGCCGGAAACGCAAAGGCCGGAAACGCAAAGGCAACGAGGCCATGGATCAGAAAGAAATCTACGAAAAGCTGGCCGAGAAACTGGGGGTCGCCGCCCTCGGTTTCGATGACGAGGGCGTCGAGGCCTGGGCCGACGTGGCGGTGGACAGTATCGCCGAGGCCTGTCTTTTCCTGCGTGACGACGAGCGTCTGGCGTTCGATCAGCTCATGTGCCTGAGCGGGATCGACTGGGACGGCTACGACGAAGCAGGCAAGGGCAAGTCGGTGGCCATCCTGGGTTACACCGACCAGGGACAACCCGAGACCAGCGACCGGGTCGCCACGGGAGATTTCGGCGTGGTCTACAGCCTGTACAGCCACAGCAAGCGCCACAAGTTCACCATCAGGGTGCGCATGCCGCGGGACAAGGCGGTCGTTCCGACCGTAGGGGGAATCTGGTCCACCGCTGCCTGGCACGAGCGCGAGGCCTGGGACCTGCTGGGCATCCATTTCGAGGGGCATTCCGACCTGCGGCGGATCCTGCTGGAGGAACACTGGGTGGGCCATCCCCTGCGCAAGGACTACCAGATGCCCGACAACTGGGACAATGTTCCCCTGTACGGGCAGCCCTATTCCAATAATCCCTTCCCGACCCCAGAGGTAACTCCGGACCAGACTCCTGACAAACCCGCGGGCGACGATCCTGCGGAGGGATGATCTATGGCTATCGAGAACATAAAAACCAACTACGGCTGGGCCGACCAGGACAATGTTCCGGGCATCAAGAGCGAACTGCTCGAACTGAACATGGGTCCGCAGCATCCTGCCACCCACGGAGTGCTGCGCCTGGTGCTTCACACCGATGGCGAGATCGTCTACAAGGTTACGCCGGTGATGGGCTACCTGCACCGCTGCGCCGAGAAGATCGCCGAGGGCGTCAACTACAAGCAGTGGGTGGTCTACACCGACAGGTTCGACTACCTGGCGCCCATGTGCTGCAACCACGCCTACGTCACGGCCCTGGAAAAGGTCATGCAGCAGGAGGTCCCCGAGCGGGCCGAGCACATCCGAATCGTGGTCGCGGAGCTGTCGCGCGTTGCCAGCCACCTGATCGCCCTGGCCACCTTCGGGCTGGACATGGGGGCCTGGACCCCGCTGCTGTACTGCTTCCGCGAGCGTGAAGTGATCCTCGACCTGCTCGAGCGCATTTCCGGCGGGCGGATGCTCTACAACTACATGGTGCCCGGCGGCGTGCGCTACGATATCCCGCGGGACAACTGGGCCAGCGACGTGCTCGAATTCATCACCATGATCGAGAACAAGAAGCTGAAGGACTACAACGATCTGCTCAGCTTCAACAAGATCTTCATCGAGCGGCTCGCCGACGTCGCGGTCATCGACAAGCAGACCGCGTTCGACTACGGCTGCACCGGTCCGGTGCTGCGCGGGTCGGGCGTGAGTTTCGACTGCCGCAAGGACGACCCCTACTCGCTGTACCACAAATTCGATTTCGAGATTCCCGTGGGGAAGGGCGAGATGGGCACCGTGGGCGACTGCTGGGACCGCTACATGGTGCGGGTGCTGGAGATCGGACAGTCCTGCCGGATCATCCGCCAGGCCCTCGAGTCCCTGCCCGACGGGCCGTATCAGGCCATCGCGCTCAAGAAGCCCGTCAGAGCTCCCGCCGGCGCGGCCTACTCCCGCGTCGAGAGTTCCAAGGGCGAGCTGGGCCACTACATCATCGCCGACGGCGGGCAGACCGCCTTCCGGAACAAGGTGCGCAGCCCCTCCTTCTGCAACCTTCAGGTCGTCGAGAAGGTCGGGGTAGGCCAGATGATATCGGACCTCGTGGCCCTCATCGGGTCGCTGGACATCGTGCTCGGGGAGATTGACCGCTAATGCAAGTCCTCACCGATCTAATCAGGAGCATTCCGGGCGCCGACGGCATGTCGGACCTCGCCATGCACATTACCGTCGCGACGATCATGGCCACCTTGATGTTCATCGTCATGGCCTTGTGCGCCCTCATCTTCACCTGGATGGAGCGCAAGGTCGCCGGCTTCCTGCAGAGTCGCTACGGCCCCATGCGGACCGGCCGCTGGCATGGTTGGGCTCAGGCCGTCGCGGACATGCTGAAGATCCTCGGCAAGGAAGACATCATTCCCCGCGATGCGGACAAGGGCCTGTTCGTGTTTGCGCCGGTGCTGGTGCTGCTGGGTTCGCTGCTGGCCTGGGCGGCCATTCCCTGGGCGCCGGGCTTCGTGGCCGCCGACCTGGACCTTGGCCTGTTCTACATCTTCGCCGTCAGCAGCATGGTAGTCATCGGCATCCTGATGGCGGGCTGGTCCTCCAACAACAAGTGGGCCCTGTACGGCGCGGCGCGCGGCGCGGCCCAGATGGTCAGCTACGAGATCCCGCTGGCTTTGGCCGCGATTCCGGTGATCATGTACACGGGCTCGCTGAACACCCAGGACATCGTGATCGCCCAGCAGGGCGGGATGCTGAACTGGTTCGTCCTGCGCGATCCGTTCCTGTTCGTTGCTTTCTTCATGTATTTCATCGCCTCGATCGCCGAGATCAACCGCGGGCCCTTCGACATGCCGGAGACCGAATCCGAGCTGGTGGCCGGCTACCACACCGAGTATACAGGGATGCGCTTCGCATTCTTCTTCCTGTCCGAATACGCCAACCTGTTCCTGGTGGGCCTGATCGCGGTCATGATCTTCCTGGGCGGCTGGTGGGCCCCGATCCCGTTCCTGGATTTCCTGCCCCCGGCCCTGACCTTCGTGATCAAGGGCGTGTTGATGGTCTTTCTGAACATGTGGGTGCGCTGGACACTGCCGCGCGTGCGCGTCGACCAGCTCATGCACCTCTGCTGGAAAGTGATGATTCCCGTGACCCTGATCTGCGTGGTCGGATCCGGGATCTGGATGATGGTGAGCGGTCAGGCGGGCTGATCCCTCTGGCCAACTGTTGGGACTTTCAATCGGAGTAGCACCGATGGCCCAGTACTTCCAAGACATCTACAAGGTCGTCAGCTCGGCGCTGGTGGGTATGTCTATCACCATAAAGCACATCTACCGCAAGCCGGTGACCTTGCAGTACCCGGACGAACGGCAGGTCCTGCCCGAACGTTTCCGCGGCTTTGTGCACAACGACATGACCAAGTGCGACGCGTGCAATATCTGTGCGAAGCTCTGCCCGGTGGACTGCATCTACATCGAGTCCGAGGGCAAGGGCAAGGAACGGATGATGACCCGCTACGCCATCGACTACAACAAATGCATCTGGTGCTCGATGTGCACGGAGAACTGCCACACCGGCTCGATCACCATGAGCCACGACTACGACCACTCGGTCTACGATCGGCGCAGCCTGGTCTACGAGTTCATGGATCCCACCGAGCAGACGATTCCCTGCCACCGCGCGACACGAATCGACACGGGCTGGTGGGTGGAGCCCAAGACCGAGAAGCCCAAGCCCAAGCCCAAGCCCGCGGCCGCCGAGCCCAAGCCCGCGGCCCCGACCGAGCCCGCGACCCCCGCGGCCCCGACCGAGCCCTCGGAACCCGCTGCGCCCGCGGCGCCGACCGAACCCGCGGCCGACCAGCCTTCCGATGACAAAGGAGAGGACAAGTGACAGGTGACCTGGTCTTCATTCTCCTGGCCCTGCTGACGATCGTTCCGGCGATCTGGGTGGTGTTCAGCCCCAACATCGTGCACGCGGGTTTCGCCCTGCTGTTCACGCTGCTCGGCGTGGCGGGACTCTACGCCTACATGGGGGCCGACTTCATCGCCGTCACCCAGGTGATGGTCTACGTCGGCGGCATACTGGTGCTGGTCCTGTTCACGGTGATGATGACCCGCGTGCCCCAAGGCAAGCGGGCCAACTACGGCCTGGACCGGTTCGTGCCGGCCGCGGTGCTTGCTCTGGCCGTGTTCGGTCTGCTCTACAAGACGATCACGGCGGTGGACTGGGGCGCCTCCTGGACCGAACCCACGCCCACGATCGCGGAAGTCGGCACCAACTTCATGACGAACTACATCTTCCCCTTCGAGTACGTGTCCCTGGTTCTGCTGGTGGCCATGATCGGCGCCGCGATCCTGATCAGGGAGTCCAAGAACATCGAAGAGGAACCGGACCACGAGGAAACGGAGGTGCAGTCATGAACGTCGGACTGCCCCACTTGCTGACCGTCAGCGCGGCGCTGTTCGCCCTCGGCCTGTTTGCCGTGATGTCGCGCCGCAACGCCATCGGGATCCTCATGGGCGTCGAGTTGATGCTCAACGCCGCCAACATCAATTTCGTGGCCTTTTCCCGCTATGTGCAGCACAGCATAGACGGCCAGATCATGGCCGCCTTCGTCATCGTGCTCGCCGCGGCGGAAGCGGCCGTGGCCCTGGCCATCGTGCTGGCCATGTTCCGGAACTTCGGCACGGTCCACGCGGACACAGTGCAGAGCCTGAAGCGATAAGGGAGACCCAACGGTGATGAGCGACAACGCCATCCTCTATTCCGCGCTGGCCATACTCGGGCTGCCCCTGTTGTCCTACGTGCTGATCTTCTTCTTCGGGAAGAAGCTGCCGCGCCAGGGCGACTTCATCGGGGTGGGCTTCATGGGCATCGCCCAGCTGCTGGCCATCCGGATCTTCATTGCCTTCTGGAAGATCGGTGATCCTTCCTACAGGGTGGAAAAAGCCTTCACCTGGCTGGACATAGGCGGCTTCCGCCTCGACGCGGGGGTGCTCGTCGACGGTATGACCGCCGTCATGCTGATGGTCGTGTGCATCGTCAGCTTCCTGGTCCACCTGTACTCGGTGGGATACATGCACGGGGACTCGCGCTACGACCGTTTCTTCGCGTTCCTGGGCTTCTTCACCTTCTCCATGATGGGCGTCGTGCTGGCGAACAACCTGTTTTTCCTGTACGTGTTCTGGGAGTTGGTGGGCCTGTCCAGTTACCTGCTGATCGGTTTCTACTTCTACAAGCATTCGGCCGCCGACGCCAACAAGAAGGCGTTCCTGACCAACCGCGTCGGCGACTGGGGCTTCTGGCTGGGCATCCTGGTCTTCTTCACCGTCACAGGCAGCCTGAACTACTTCGAGCTGTTCGCCCACGTGCACGCGGGCACCATCAAGGGCGCCCTGCTCGGGTGGGCGGGCGTGGCCCTGTTCATGGGCTGCGTGGGCAAATCGGCCCAGATGCCGCTGCACATCTGGCTGCCCGACGCCATGGAGGGTCCGACCCCGGTGTCGGCCCTGATCCACGCCGCCACGATGGTGGCCGCCGGCGTCTACATGGTCGCGCGCCTGGCGCCGCTGTTCGGCGCGGACGCCATGATGGTCATTCTCTACGTGGGGGCGATCACCGCGTTCATCACCGCGACCATCGCGCTGGTCAAGACCGACATCAAGCGGGTGCTCGCGTTCTCGACCCTCAGCCAGCTCGGCTACATGGTGATGTCCCTCGGCGCGGGCGATCCGACCAATGCCATGTTCCATCTGACCACCCACGCCATGTTCAAGGCCCTGCTGTTCCTCGGCGCCGGCTCGGTGATCCACGCCCTGCACTCGCAGGAGTTGCCCGACATGGGCGGCCTGCGCAAGAAGATGCCGATCACGTTCGTGACCTTCCTGGTGGCCACCCTGGCTCTCAGCGGAGTGCCGTTTTTCGCCGGCTTCTACTCCAAGGACGGCATTCTGGGCTCGACCCTGGCCTTTGGCATGACCAGCGGCCACTACCTGCCGTTCATCCTGGGCATCACCGCGGCGGCCCTCACGCCGTTCTACATGTTCCGCCTCGTCTTTTTGGCCTTCTTCGGCAAGCCACGGGACCAGGAGAAGTACAGCCACGTGCACGAGAGTCCCCTGAGCATGACCATCCCGCTGATGACCCTGGGTGTGCTTTCGATCATCGCCGCGGGCTGGCAGACCGCCGACAAGGGCTGGTTCGCGAAGTTCACCGCGCCCTATGACGTGCCGGCCATTGCCGCCGAATTCAACATCGAGGGCGCCGGCCGGGAACTGGTGGTTCACGATGACCACGCCCAGGTCAGTCACGGCGCGGAGGCCCAGGGCGGCGAACACGCCGTCGCGACGGCCCAGGGCGACGAGACCCACACGACCGTGGTCCACGGCGCGGATCATGCCGACCACCACGACGTGCACCACACCGCCCACATCCGGGCGATGATCATGTCCATCTGCATGGTCCTGCTGGGCATCACGCTGTCCTGGTGGGTCTACTACCGGCACAAGGTCGACACCGCCGCCCTCCAGAAGAAGTTCCATGGCCCCTACACCGTCCTGCAGGGCATGTACTTCTTCGACGAGCTCTACCACGCCACGGTCTATCCCTTCACCCTGTGGGTGGCCTCGGTGTGCGCGGCTTTCGATAGAATCGTCATTGACGGCATCGTCAACGGCTCGGGCTACCTGACCCGCATGGTCTCGTGGATCTCGGGCCTGATCGACAATTACCTGGTCGATGGCGCCGTCAACGGCATCGCCACCGTGCTCCATGGAGCCGGCGAAGGTTTCCGTCGTATTCAGACAGGCCGGATCCAGACCTACCTCGCGTACGTCAGCGGCTCCGTCCTGATCTTGGTTTTGGTTTATCGGGTTTTGTAAGATGAGAACCCCTGAGAGGAGCGCCACGCATGGGTGAGCACATTCTTTCCTGGATGACCTTCTTCCCGGTCATCGGGGCGGCTGTGATCGCTTTCATTCCGTCGGAACGGAAGGAAGTCGTCAAGACGGTGGCCGCGGCCGCTGCCGCGGTCCCCCTGATCCTGGCTGTGCAGTTGTTCATCAACTTCGACAGGGGCTCGTCCGCCTTCCAGTTCGTCGAGCACTACACCTGGATCAAGGCCTTCAACATCGAGTACTTCATCGGCGTCGACGGCCTGAGCGTGCCCATGGTGCTGCTGACCGCCTTCCTGTCGTTCCTGTGCATCATCGCCTCGTGGAACATCGACAAGGCCGTCAAGGGGTACTTCGCGCTGTTCCTGATCCTGGAAGCAGGCATGATGGGCGTCTTCGTCTCCCTGGACTTCTTCCTGTTCTACGTGTTCTGGGAAGTGATGCTGCTGCCGATGTACTTCCTGATCGGCATCTGGGGCGGCCCGCGCAAGGAATACGCGGCCATCAAGTTCTTCTTGTACACCCTGGCCGGCTCGGTACTGATGCTGCT
>CBDURF010000138.1:0-9325 GCA_965369705.1 uncultured bacterium | reverse complement strand
GGTTACGTCATCGCCAAGGGGCCGGACTGGCAGCTGCCTACGGTTCGCGTCACGCGGGATCCCGAGGGCAATTCCCTGGCCAAGGAAGACCAGTACGTGGCGAAACTCCACGAGGAAGAGGACCTGGCCGTGGCGGACTTCCTGATGGTCGGCCTGGATCCGGATTCGGCCAAGGACATGGCTCAAGACGATCCCGGCCAGGAGCAGGCTTCGGACGAGGAATGGGAACAGGGCCTGGTGACCGAGCTGGACGACATCCTCGAGGAATCCACCATCTGACAGCGCGTTCTGTTGACGAAAAGCACCCCCGGAACGGATTCCGGGGGTGCTTTTTCCATGTTCGATTCCGGGCGGTCAGACAACCCCGCGGCCGGCGATGAAAGCTACTTCTTCACCGTGGCGGGATCCGGCTGCGACGGCGATTGGGGCTGGGACTGCTGACCCGGCTCGGGGGACTTGCGATGGCCCGCACCCATCGAGCAGTTGCCCTCGAAGAAGACGCCCTCGTCGATGACCAGCCGCTTGGTCTTGATATCGCCCTCCACATGAGAGCCGCTCTGCAGCTCGATCTTGTTTTCGGCGATGATGTTGCCGAACAGCTGTCCGCCGATGATGGCGTTCTTCACCCTGACCTTGGCGTGCACCACGCCGGTCTTGCCGATGACGAGGCTCTCGGGGGTGCCGATATCGCCCTTGAACTCACCTTCGATGCGCAGGGTGCCTCGCACCTCGATCTTGCCGTCGAACTTGCAGCCCTGGGCGAGGATCGAGGTCTGGCCGCTGGCCATGGCCTGGTTTTCGGGTTCTTTTCCGAACATCGTCTTCCTCCTTGGCCCGGTCGGCGCTCCGCCGGGTTCTTCTTACGACTCTCCGGGCAACGAACCCGGTTGCTTCCAGCTCGAAAATCTTCTCGGGATCCGCTCAGTTCTGCGGCGGATCCCCCGCCACGACGGTGCGGGGATCCACGGCTTCGCCCTGGCACCAGATCTCGAAGTGCAGGTGCGGTCCGGAGGCCTGGCCGCTTTCACCCATGTAGGCCACGACCTGGCCCGCCGCGACCCGGTCGCCCTTGCCCACCGCAATGCGGCTGCAATGGCCATAAACTGTTAGGTAACCCAATCCATGGCGGATTTCAACAAAGTTTCCCAGGAAGTCGTCCGTGCCCGTGCGCGCCACGACACCCGGAGCCGACGCCATGACCGGCGCGTCCCGGGGACCGGCGATGTCGATTCCCAGGTGGGGTTTTACGCCCCGGGCGATATTACCGGAAATAAACTCCCGGGTCACGAAACCTTTGGCGGGCCAGCGGTCGGGCTTGGGGCTCAACGACAAGGCGGCCGCCCGCTCCATGCCCTCCGCCGCCGAGGCGGGCGCCTTGTCCAGCCAGGCGGCCAGGGAATCGGTGCCCACCGGAGATGCATCCTCCACGCCCAGCATGAACAGGAGTTTTTCCTGGACGGCGCGCATCTGATCGAGTTCACGCGCCAGCTCCCCGGCGACCATGATGTCCTGCCGGGCGGCGGCAAGTTCGGCTTCCAGCTCCCGGATTCGGACCCGTTCGGTGTGCTTGCCGGCGAAGGACACCATCAACAGGGTCACCACGCCCACCATCAGGGCGGCCAGAACGATGAGGGTCACGATCATGGCCCGGGAAATCCCGTACTGCCGGGTTTTCCTCTCGTCGCCGGGAACCAAAAGGATTTTTGTGTGTGCGGGAATTCCCATGGCGAGGCTCAATCCTGGTCGCCGGTCAGGGACCTGTGACCGGTTCCGTTGCGGGCGCGGGGAAACCAGAGGCGAAATTCGGTTCCTTTGCCCGGTTTGCTGGTTAGTTCGATGCGTCCCCCGTGTTCATGCACGATCCGCGCCACGATGGACAGGCCCAGGCCCGTGCCCTTGCCGTAGTCCTTGGTGGTGAAGAACGGCAGAAAGACCCGGTCGTGGTTGTCCTCGGGGATGCCTTCCCCCGTGTCCCGGAATTCAACCATGACCTCGCCTGGTCCGCCATCCATTATCCGGACATCGATGCGCCCGCCGTTCGGCATGGAATCGAGGGCGTTGGCCAGCAGATTGAAGAACACCTGCTCCAGTTCGTTGCGGTTGCCGAACACGAAGGGATTGGTGTTTTCCGTGACGTTCAGTTCGACGTCCGCCAGTTTCAGGTTCTTCTCCATCAGGTAGGCCGTCTCGGTAATCGCCTCGGCCAGGTTGAGGCCGGTGCGCTCGCTGCCTGTGGGTCGGGCGAAATTCAAAAGACCCTTGATGATGCCCCGGCATTGCTCGGTCTGCCGGATGATCCGGTGGATGTCCTCACGGTCGTCCTCGTCCTTGATGGTGTCCTCAAGCATCTGGGCCGACAGCAGGATGGAACCCAGCGGGGTGTTGAGCTGATGTGCGATGCCGGCGGCCAGTTGGCCGATGCCGGCCAGCTTTTCCGTTTCGCTCATGCGGTTCTCGAGCAGCTTTTCCGCGGTGATGTCCCGGGCGATGACCACAAAGGACCCTCTCTTGTCCGCGAGGGGGCCGGAGCCCGGCGAGATGCTCGACAGGGTCAGGCTGATCTGCGTCGCCTGGCCCTTCTCTTTTTCGATCCGGGCTTCGTAGGTGAAGCTGCGGCCCAAGCGCTGGATGTCGGTGATGGCCCGGTCCAGGGCCAGGGCCAGGTCCAGATCAAGGTCCAAGCTCTGGATTTTCCGGTTGAGGGCGTTGCGGCGGGGCAGGCGGAAGAGTTCTTCCGCGGCCTTGTTCCACTCCAGGACCCTACCGGCGTGGTCCAGCAGGAAGATGGCCTCGCCGGCGTGGTTGATGATGCTGCGGTACTTCGTTTCCGAGCGCTTGAGCCGCAGGTTGCTCAGTTCGGTAACCCTCAGGCGAAAAAACGCGCTCCATCCCAGGATCAGCACGAACAACTGGAACAACCCCGTCCGGAGCATTTCGGTGAGGACCTGCCCGGACTTCCATTCGGCCTGCCACAGGGCCTGCAGGGAGCCGGTCTCCTGGTAGGTACCGTGCAGCTCGAACAGGTTGATCAGGATGTAGGCGAGTGAGCCTCCCACCAGGGTGCCCAGGAAAATCTGGAGCCTGAGGATCCGACCGGGCCGCAGCCACTTTGCCGGGCTCTTCATCCCGGGATCCCGTCTCTTCCATCGCGCGGCGTGAAACTGTGGGTCTGGGTGGCGTTCATGAGATGTCCGTATCCACGCCCATGATCTTCAGGACCCGCACCAGGTCGGAATCGGAATAGAAGCGCAGGCTTATGGTTCCCTTGCCGTTATTGGCGTCCCGCGCGATGGTCACCGGTGAGCCGTACACCCTTTCCGCGTTTTCCATCAGGGCGCGCAACGCGGGATCGGCTGGCCCGACCGACCCTTTCCTGCGCACCGTTTTCTTCCGGGATTTGCTTCCGCCTGACTGGACCCGGCGTTCGCATTCCCGAACTGAAAGATCCCGGCTGTGGCACATCTTGGCCAACTGGACGCGTCCCGGTCCGGCGGGCAGACCAAGCAACGCCTTGGCGTGGCCGCGGGTGATCCGGCCGACCTGCAACAGATCCAGGATTTCCTTTTCCAGAGTCAGGATGCGCAGCAGGTTGGTGACGCTGCTGCGTTTCTTGCCGAGCATCTCGGCCAGTTCCTCCTGGGTTGCGCCATAGGATTCCAGGAGATTCCGGTACGCCTCGGCTTCCTCCACGGGACCGAGGTCTTCGCGTTGGATGTTTTCCAAAAGGGCAATCCTGAGCGCCTCGGTCTCCTCGTAGGTGCAGACCAGGGCGGGCACCTCGGCTAGGCCCGCCAGCCTGGCGGCGCGCACCCGCCGTTCGCCCGCGACCACGCAGTAGGAAATAGATGACGGGACCGCCTCACTGTCCGAATGCTGCGTAGCTGTTTCTCCGGCCTGAAGATGCCGCACCAGGACCGGCTGAAGGATCCCCACCTGTTTGATGGAGTCGGCCAATTCTTCTAACTTATTGTCATCAAACAACTTACGCGGCTGATCGGGATTGAAGCCGATGTTTTCCAGGGGCACCATGTGAATGCTGGCATCCTCGTCGGGCGCGGTGGTCATGCCCTTGAGGTCCGCCCCTTGGATCAGCGCGGACAGACCCTTGCCCAGAACCCGGTTCTTGTTCATGGGATCACCTTTCTCAACCGACGGCGCGCTTTTCATTTTTCGCGATCACTTCCTTCGCCAGTTCCAGGTAGCTCCTGGCCCCCACGCACTCCACATCGTAGAGAAGGATGGGTTTGCCGAAGGACGGAGCTTCGCTCAGGCGGACGTTTCGAGGAATCTTGGTTTCGTAGACGGTTTCGCCGAAAAATTCAATGGCCTCCTCGGCCACCTGGTTGGACAGTTTCAGCCGGCGGTCGAACATCGTCAGCAGCACGCCCTCGAGACGCAAGGCCGGGTTCAGGCTGCGCTGGACGAGTTGCACCGTACTGAGCAGCTGGCTCAAACCTTCCAGGGCGTAGTATTCGCACTGGATGGGGATGAGCACGGAATCCGACGCCGTCAGGGCGTTCAGGGTCAGCATGCCCAGGCTGGGCGGGGTGTCGATGATGATGAATTCATAGCGGCCGCGCAGTGAGTCGATGGCTTCCCGGAGGTAACTTTCCCGGTTTTCTTCTCCGACCAGCTCCACCTCGGCCCCGGAGAGCCGGCGGTCGGTGGGCAACACATCCAGGAAGGGAACATGCGTGTTTTTGATGCTTTCACCCAGTGACGAATGACCAAGCAGGAACTCATAACTTGTTGAATTCCCTGGGTTTATGCCAACACCGCTGGTGGCGTTGCCTTGAGGGTCCAGGTCGATCAGCAACGTGCGCTTTTCGGCCACCGCCAGACTGGCACTGAGGTTGACGGCCGTGGTCGTCTTGCCGACGCCACCCTTCTGGTTGGAAATGGATACGATTTTACCCATGGCGGGGATCCGTTCTCATTTGATTCCTCCGTGACGAGATAAGGAGGCCAATGTACCCCTAATGGCTGTCCGGAGTCAAGACGCCCCGCCGGGAAAATGGCGATTGTTCCACGTGGAACATCGAAAGACATCGGAAGACATCAGGGTCGAGGATCAGGGAATCTGGATCCGATATCCCGACAGCACCAAGCTGGCGCCCGACGGGGTTGCCGGCTGGAGGACGCGGCCTCCCTCGCTTTTGAAGAGACGGGATGGCGTGCCGCGCAGCCGGCCGGCCGGGGGAATGTCCAGTTCACCAGCCAGATCCTCGCTCCATTGCTGATCGGGAGGGTAAAACCGGGCGATCAGGAGGGCGGTTTCCGCGGCGGCCCCGGTTTCGGCGCTTTCCGCGATCCCCAGGAAGGGCGCCAGACCCGCCAGAACCTCGGAATCCGGCAGACGAAGGGCCTTCAACGAGATAAGAACATGGGAGGGCGAAGGTTTGTGGATTGCGTCCGCAAAATCATACTTCCCGATTTCCCCCCAGCGGTTCGCCGCCACATACAGGGATTCAGGATCGACCAGATGCGCCACCCTCCTCAGGAACCAGGCCCTTTTCTCCCTGGGCTCCACCAACAGGGTCCGCACCGAAAGACCCGCGGCGGCCATCTGGAGGTGCCAGACGATTCCAGGCAGTCCGGCCCCTGAGCCGAGGTCGAAATACCAGAGCCGGGACGCCTCCGTCAGGTCGGAGACGCCGGAAGCCGCCAGGCGACTCCAGCAATCCCGGCACTGATGGATCAACCCTTCCAGCCGGCCGGTGGAATCCTGCCTTGAAATGAGGTTGATCTGGTGGTTCCAGCGCAGAACCTGTTTCCGGTAATCGTCCAGGATCCCGTCGATGTTTTTGCCGACCCCGCTCATGACCCGCCGTTCCTGCTTCGCCTGAATCGCCGGCCGGGCCGTCGTCCGTCCATCGGTTCACCGGCGGCGGATGGGAACAATTTTTTCAGGTAGACCGTCAGCACGGCCAGGTCTCCGGCCCGCACCCCGTCGATCCTGCCAGCCTGCCCCAGGGTGGCCGGACGAATGCGATCCAGTTTTTCCCGTGCTTCGAAGCTCAAGGAGGTAAACGACTTGTAGTCCATTGTGGGGGGCAGTTCGAATTGGTCCAGATGGTTCCGATTGCGCAACAGGCGGTTGTGTTTGGCGATGTACCCATCGTACTTGATATCGTTTACCACCTGGGCTTCCGCGCCGGCCAACAAATGGGGCGACGAGGAGATCTCCTTCAGGGATCGATACTGATACTCGATCCCGCTCCAGAAATCGTCCGAGGCCTGGATCTCGTTCTTCAGGTCCCCCAGGCCCATGCCGGGAAAACGCAGGCAGTTGGCGGCCATCAAGTGCATGCCCTTTTCCTTGGCAAAGACACTGGTCTTCTGCAGCAGGTCGTTCATGCCGCGGACAAACACCCGCCGTGCCTTCAACAGATTTCTGGCCCGGCCGGACAGCAGACCCAGCTCCAGGGCCAGGTCGGTCAGGCGGTCCTCGGCGTTGTCGCATCGCAAATGGAGGCGATGTTCGGCCCGCGAGGTGAACATGCGATACGGTTCGTTGATTTCCTTGGTCACCAGGTCGTCCACCAGAACGCCGATATAGGCCTCGTCGCGACCCAGATCCAGGGGCCTTTCCCCATCGAGGGAACGCACCGCATTGACGGCCGCTACCAGGCCCTGGGCGGCCGCCTCCTCGTATCCGGAAGTACCCAGCAGCTGGCCAGCAAGATAGAGTCCCGCAATGGGTTTTGTCTCCAGGCTGCGGTGAATCTGCCAGGAGGGCACACTGTCGTATTCCACCGCGTAGCCGAACCTGATGATCTTCGCCGACTCGAGTCCGGGCACCGACCGCACGACTCTTTCCTGCACGTCGGCCGGCAGGCTGGTCGACAGACCATTGACGTAGACCTCGTCGGTACCGCGCCCTTCCGGCTCCAGAAACAACAGGTGCCGGTCCTTGTCGGCGAACCGAACCACCTTGTCCTCGATGGAGGGACAATAGCGGGGACCCTGACCTTCGATCATGCCGCAGAACAACGGAGAGCGGTCCAGGCTTTCGCTGATGATCCGGTGAGTTCTCTCGTTGGTGTAGGCCAGATGGCAATCGATCTGATCCGGTGCGAACTTCTCGGTACGGAAGGAAAACGGAGCCGGGTTGTCGTCGCCGGGTTGTCTTGTAAGTTGTTTAAAATCAATGGTTTGTCTCCATAGGCGGGGTGGCGTGCCGGTCTTCAATCGTTTCAACTCGAAACCGAATTCGACCAGGCTGCCGCTCAACCCTTCACTGCTGGCCGCCCCCTCACGGCCCCCAATGGTACGGTTGTCGCCTACATGCATCAGACCTTTCAGGAAGGTGCCCGTGCACAGCACGACCCGGGCGCCGGTCAAGGTCCGGCCGCCGCGCAGTGATACTCCCGTCACCCAGCGACCGTCAAGGCCTCCAGAAATTCCAGGACCGGAATCGACCACCAGGCCCATTACATCATCGGCCACCACTTCCAGACTGTCCTGCCCCAGTACTGTTTCCGTCATCAAGCGCTGGTAATCGTGCTTGTCGGCCTGGGCCCGGGGCGATCTTACGGCCGGCCCCTTTTTGGTGTTCAGAACCCGGAACTGGATGCCGGTTTGGTCGATGGCGACCCCCATTTCCCCACCCAGAACATCAACTTCCCTTACGAGATGGCCTTTCCCCAGCCCGCCGATGGCGGGATTGCAGGGCATGCGTCCGATCTCCCCGACATCGTGGGTCACCAGGGCCGTCCGCGCGCCCAGGCGGGCCGCCGCCAGGGCCGCCTCGATGCCCGCGTGGCCGCCACCCACCACGATAATGTCGAATTCATGGGATTTCACGGCTATTTCCCCACGCAAAAGCGCTGGAACACGCTTTCCAGAAGCTGTTCGGTGAACACCCGCCCTGAAACCTCGCCCATTTGGCTGAGTATGGAGGACAGCATGGTGCCGATCACCTCGTCACCTGGCTCATCGGACTCCAGTTCGTGAATCAACACCTTGAGATCGGACCGGCAGGCGTCCAGCTTGTGAAGGTGGCGTTCATTGAGCACAACACCCATGGTCACCGCTTCTCGCAGGCGGAATCCCCGGACGGCCAGGTCCAGAGCCGCCCACAGCTCGGGTAGGCCCTGTCCTGTGGTGCCGGAAACACGTATCCTATTGTCTTTATTTGTCTTAGCCGCGTCAATAAGGTCCACCTTGGTCATCACCGGGATGACCGGAGCGTCGTAGCCTTCGATGGAGTTCGGAGCCGGGTCATTTGGGCTGGACAACAGCAGCACCAAGTCGGCCTCGCCCACTTTCTTCCAGGTGCGGTCGATGCCCATCTTTTCCACCCGGCCGGGATCATCCCGCAGGCCCGCGGTGTCGTGGAATACGAACATCGTTCCTTCGTGGACCAAACGGGCCGAAATAACGTCGCGCGTGGTGCCGGCTTCGCCGTCGACGATGGCCCGGTCTTCTTCGAGCAGGGCATTGAACAGGGAGCTTTTCCCCACGTTTGGCGGACCCGCCAGGACCACGTGGATTCCGTCGCGCAGGAGGCGGCCGGCCGGGGCCATGGCCAACAGTTCGTCCACCTTCGCGCATGACTCCTTCAAGGCGCCGAGGATCTCTTCCGCCGGCACGTCGGCCTCTTCCTCCTCGACGAATTCCAATGATCCTTCGATCCGGGACAACAGCTCGAGCAAAGGATTTTCGATGGCCGACAACTGGTCGTCGAGACCCCCGAGCAACTGCCGGATCGCACCTCTGGCCGAGGCCTCGCTATCGGCGTGGATGAGGTCGGCCACCGCTTCGGCCTGGTCCAGGCTGAGCTTCCCGTTGAGGAAGGCACGCCGTGTGAATTCCCCGGGTCCGGCGGGCCTCGCTCCGGCCGCCCGGCAGGCGGCCACGACCATCCTGGCGGCCATCCGACCGCCGTGACAGAAGAACTCCACCGTGTCTTCACCCGTGTAGCTGTGCGGTTCCAGGAGGGGCAGGGCCAGCACCTGATCGACCGGGTAACTTGTTTCATTTTCCTCGGTTGGTGAAAACAGTATACCGTATACAGCGCGGTGGGACTCGATTTTCGGTCCAAAGCGACGGCTTTCAAAAACCCGGCCGGCCACGGCAACGGCATCGGGGCCGCTCAGGCGAACCACTGCCAATCCCCCCTCCCCTTCCGGGGTGGCTAGGGCCACAATCGTGTCTTTTTCCAAGGTCCCACCTCCTCCCGTCGAACGAAAATTTTCCGCCGGGGGCCGTCAATCAAACAAAGGGAGCGACGTCGAAACGCCGCTCCAATGATAACCCCAAACACCAGGAAGATCAGGTGTCGGTGTTGTCCCGTTCTTCAGCACCGTCGGCCTGGCGATCG
>CBDURF010000137.1:0-9328 GCA_965369705.1 uncultured bacterium | reverse complement strand
AGAATCGATATGACACGAAAGTCCTCAGTTCGATGTTCTTCAAATGCATCTCGGGATAGTCATCGAAGTAGGAGTTCCGCAGGTAGTACGTGTACTCCAACCCCAGCCCCCATTTCTTGTAGATCCGGGGATTCAAGGTGGCCTGCGCCCAGTGCACGAACTCGTCGCCGTCGATGCCGCTGAGGGTGTGGAACCAGTAGATCCAGTAACGAATGGAAAAGGAGCCGAATTTTCGGTGGTCAAGCATACCGAACATCTTGAATTTGGCGCCGGTGTTGTAATTGTACTCCCTGCCATGAGCGGTTTCGAATCCCACGTTGGAGCCACCCAGGATCACCGCGTTCAACTGGAAGCCGGTCAGGATCTGCATCGGTGATCGGGAGTTGAAGCGGGTAGTAATGCCCCCACCCACACTTTGGCCCCCGAACTGATAGACCTGGGAATCGAAGTAGTCGTAATCCAGGAAGACACCGAACAGACTGCGGTTATCCTCGCCGTGATCGAATTTCCGGCCGTAGAGCAAGCCCGTGCCGGTCACCTCGTGGATAAACGGAAAACGACCGTGCAGGGTCAGGGCGGCCCGTATCGTGAAATAGTCGAAGGGATCTGGGTCGGCGAGATCCTCGAAGGGATCGCCGTAAAGGAATATTCCCTTCAGCAGGTAGGCGGGCATGCTGTTGCTCAGGTCGGTGCCGTCGGCGACATGGTTGGTGCCCGCGGAGAGACTGCCGCCAAGATACGACGGCATCCGATCGTCCGAATTCAGACACACCTTGCCGGACTTGCCCGTGACGAGGCGATTGAACCCCCGGATGGGATTGACCAGGAAACCGCCGATCTCCCGGAATGTCCGCTCCGAACCGGTGGTGGTGTTGTCCAGGATCATGGATGACAACCGGTAGGCGGTCTCACCCATGTACACGCCGCCGGCTGTGGTGGCAATCAGGTCATTGATGGACGGCGGTTCCGCCTCCATGAACAGCTCCCAGGCCATGCTGCCGGTCATGGTGAAGGGTATCGACCCCCAGAAGTCGTAACCGTTGGTGCGGGCCGCGTTGAAGAACTGGCCGCCGTGCAGGGGATGCCCCCACTGGTTCATGGCCCAGTCGTCGTGATCCCACACGAAGCCGGTCTTCATGTTCTCCTTGACGGTGTTGAAGCCGATGTAGGCCCAGTCGGTGCCCATCAGGCGGCTGGGCAACCAGACCCCCACCGTCAACAGGGTCAGGTCCACGGCCATCAGGCCATTGTTGACCTCGGTGGTCGGCGGTTGCAACGAGTCGGGCGCGGCGGGTTGCAGCGTGTCGGGCGCGGCTGTCTCGGCGGCGAGGGAAATCCCGGAGGCCATGATGAGCAGGGCCAGGGTCATGAGTTTGAACCGCATCACAGTAACCCCACCCCAAGGAAGACCGACCCTTTGCCGACGGTGTCCGACCCCAGGGAATAACCATGGTAGATGTTGGTGGCGGCGCCGCCCACGAACACACTCATGTGCTTGCCCAGGACGACCTCCAGTTTCAGACGGCCTTCCAGGGTGAAGTACTTGCCGATATCGATCGCGGGGTCGTCCGAACCGTCGGGGATGACGTGCCGGTAGCCCACATCGGCCCCAAGATAGAGTCGGGGAATGAGCTGAAATCTGCGGCCCAGGTTAAGCCCCAGGAAAAAGGCGTTTTCCCGGTTATCGAAGGCGCTGAGGCCGCCGATGCTCGCTTCGCCGTACCAGTGGTGGTGAGTGTACCGCAGCCCGGTGACGATCTGGGTGATGGAACCGGCGGACGTGACCCACTGGAACTCCGTAGCCGGCGCCTGGTAGCCCGAAGGAGTATCTTCCCCGGCCAGGACGCATCGGGGCGCGGAGAATCCGAGAGCGAAAACCAAGGCGACGGCCAGGATGCAGCAAACTCTTGTCATGTATCGGTTCCCGTCCGGACGGATGAGTGATGCTCAATAGTGGATTTCGGTGTATATTACAATCGACCGATCAATGAGATCAAGCTCTGGCTTGGGTGATCTTTGTCGGCACTCTTCATCCGTTCCCTGAAACGCGACAATTCAAATATCTCACCCGTCCACTCACGCCTGCCTTGACAGACCATGCCCACTGGGGCATACTTTGATCGGTTACCTTACAAAGTGCCGTCCATGGCTCGGACACCAGCCCAAAGGGCTCAAATTCCTCATTCCCACGTGGAGGCGAGAAGTGAACCTGACCAGACGCCATCTGTTTGCCCTGGCTGCGATTTCAACGCTGATCATCATCGCCGGTTGCAGCGACCGCGACCCCGCTGGCCTGGAAACCGCGCGAGCGAAGATCGATCCTCTGGTCTTCGACGACGATTACGGCGACGGCGTCTACTTCCAGCCATTTTTCCGAACTCACTATACCGCGGTTTCTCTCGACTCAGTGTATGCATATAATGGGTTCGCCCCGGATGGAGATCGTTCACTCAAAATCAACATTCCCGCCCTTGGATCGGCCCTGGGGCCTTTCTCCGGCGGGGTCTTGACCTCGGACGGCAGCCGGGACCTGGCCGACTTCAATGCCCTGACCTTCTACGCCCGCACCGATAAAGGCATCAGCCCCGCCCCCGCGATCGTGCTGAACGAGGTTGGATTCGGCAACGACAACACAGGTACTTCGCTCTATCCCGCCGGACGAGCAAATGTTCCCCTGACCTGGGATTGGGCTTTCCATGTCGTTCCCATCCCCGCACCCTCCAAGCTGATCTCCGAAAGGGGCCTGTTCCTCTTCGCCGAGAGCGTTCAGGAAAATGACTATCCTGAAGGATACAACATCTGGTTCGACGAGATCAGGTTTGCGAAACTCGACAACATCACGAACCCGCAACCTGGCATGGGGTTCTCGAGACAGCAGTACTTTGTCGGCGCCAAGGTGACCATCGGGGGTGCCAGTACCAAATTTGATATGGACGCAGAGGAGGTTACCGTCAACCACTCGCCCCATTATTTCGACTATGAATCCGACAATCACGACGTGGCCGTCGTGGATGGAAACGAAATCATACTCATCGGCGATGGTAAGGCGCGGGTCACCGGCAAACTTGAAGGAGTCGACGCTACCGGTTATGTCGATCTGACCGTGTATGATCCGCCGTCAGATGCAGCCGTTCCTCCCAGCCTTCCTGCCGGTGACGTGGTTTCCATGTTCAGTGACGTCTACAACGATGTTCCCGTCGACACCTGGCGAACTGATTGGTCCCTGAGCGGCCCGGTCCAGGACTACGTGGTCGCCGGCGACAACACCAAGATGTATACGTTTTCCGACCGCGAACACTACGTGGGCATCGAGTTTGTGAACCCCACCATCGACGCCACCGAAATGGCTCACCTTCACCTGGACGTCTACGCCCCAGCCGGAGCTGACTTCAGGGTCAAACTGGGCTCCTTCCCGAACGGTCTCGGACCCGCCGACCCACATCCGGAAACCCTCGAACTGGTCCTGAACGAAACCACCACACCTCCCTTCACTTCCGGTGCGTGGGTTTCGCTGGATATCCCGCTCGCGGATTTCCAGATCCCTACAAATTGGACGGACGACTGGGATTGGGCCAATATCGGACATCTCATATTAAGCACTGTTCTGGTGGGTCCCACCAAGACTCCATTAGTCCTGGTGGACAATGTCTACTGGCACAAATAATATTGGGGTCCGATCAGATTGATCATTTTGGAGAAAGCGGCGGGATGCAAAACGATAATTTGACCTGGAAGGGCCTGCGGAGAACGGATCCCGACCGGCCGCGACCCCTGGCCGACGCGGTATTGCGGCTGATCTGGGAGGAGCGCCAGATATCCCGCGCTGAAATCGCGCGGCGGGCCGGCCTTTCCCGTTCCACGGTATCCGAAGTGGTCAGCGAGATCCTGCCCATGGGCTTGGTCGCCGAAGTCGGCGAGGGTCCCTCACGGGGCGGCCGCCGCCCCATCGTCATCGAATTCCAGGACGACATCTGTGTCATTCTCGGCGTGGAGATGAGCGCCACCCATGTGGCCGTCGCCCTGACCAACCTGCGCGGCAAGGTGCTGGCCTGGGTGACCAGGGAGCATCCCGTTCGCTCCGATCCGCCCGGCACTCGCCAGGTCATCGCCGAACTCTGCCGCCATTGTCTTGAGGCTCCGGCGGCCGGCGGGCGGCCCCTGGTCGGAATCGGCGTCGCTGTGCCCAGCCCGGTGGATCCTTCCCATCCCGACCGCCTTTCGACCGTCGTTCTGCCTGCCTGGAAAGAACGGCTCGGGCTCGATGATCTCAGCGAGCAATACGGCGTACCCCTCCTGGTCGACAACGACGCCAACCTTGGCGCCCTGGCCGAACACTGGTGGGGGTTGGGCGGAGACACGGACAACCTCGCCTACATCAAGGTCGCCACCGGCATCGGCTCCGGACACGTCATCGGCGGGGAAATCTACCGGGGCGCCACCGGGGTCGCCGGTGAGATCGGCCACATTGCCATCGACCCCCATGGGAAACGCTGCATCTGTGGGCTGCGGGGCTGTCTGGTCACCCTGGTCGGCGGTCGCGCGCTCGAGGCCCGCGCCGCCGAACAAGTGATCGACTTTCCACAGAGTGTTCTGGCAGGAAAAAAGTTCACCGTTCACGACATCGAAAACGGAGCTCTGGCCGGGGACCCTCTCTCCTTGCAGGTAATCCGGGAGGCTGCCGAACACCTGGGCACCGCCGTGGCCGGTCTATTGAACCTCATGAACCCGGCCGTGGTTGTCCTGGGCGGCGACCTCGCCCGCCTGGGCGAACTGGTACTTGATCCCCTGCGCGAAAGGGTCCGGAGCCGCACTCTAGTCAGCTCGGTCGCGGCCGCTCGAATACTGGCCAGCAAGCTCGGCCCCCAGTCCGTGGCCGTCGGCGCCGCTACACTGGTCCTGAAGGCCGCGCTTGGGGACTCCCGACTCTTCCCGGCGATTAAAACATCGGCGAAAGTTTCCACAAAGAGCTCAACAAAATGAACCGTTGGTTGGCTCTTTGCGCGGTTTTCCTGGTTCTCGGGACCTTGGCCGGTTGCACTGAAAAGGAACCACCCCCGCAGTACGGTCTGATCTGGCAGGATGAGTTCGACGGGTCCGCTGGTGAACTGCCGGATCCCGCCAAGTGGGTTTTCGACATCGGCACCGACTGGGGCAACGCCCAACTTGAGTTCGATACCGATCGCTCCGAAAACGTTTCACTCGACGGAGAGGGCAACCTGGCCATCACGGCCCTCGAGAAGGAGTTCCAGGGGCAGAACCATACCTCGGGCCGCATCAAAACCAAGGGGCTCTTCGAACAGGCCCGCGGCCGCTTCGAAGCCAGGATCAAGCTTCCCCTGGGACAGGGCATCTGGCCCGCCTTCTGGCTGCTCGGAGCCGACATCGACGAGGTCCACTGGCCGCAGTGCGGTGAGATCGACATCATGGAATACCGGGGCCATGAGCCCCGGGTGCTTCACGGCAGCCTCCACGGTCCCGGCCATTACGGGGATACCGCGGTTTCCAAACAGCATGTCCTGTCCCAGGAGGGATTTCACCTCGGGTTCCACGAATTTGCCGTGGAATGGGACGAGGGTTCAATCACCTGGTTCGTCGACGGCTACGCCTACCAAACCGTCACCCCGAGCGACCTGCCTCGCGGCGCCACCTGGGTATACAACCACCCATTCTTCATTATTCTGAACGTCGCGGTCGGCGGACGCTGGCCCGGCGCGCCGGACGAAAACACGGTTTTCCCCCAGACGATGCTCGTGGATTACGTCCGCGTCTACGGAACGCTTCCTGCTGGACCTAGATGACCAGGTGCAGATAGGTTCGAATCTCCCACTCCCGTCCTTCAGGCAACCCCTCGGGATACAGTTCATTCAATTCCGGCTCGGGCACGCCTTCAGGCTGGTACCGGTTTGAGTACCTGTCCAGGGTGCGGAAAGTGCCGCGTACGCCGAAACGGGTCTGCGGCAGGCCGAACCACCGGGGTTTGCCCAGGGTGAAGGAGATATCGCCCATAATCTGCAGGGGGAAAGTCAGATTGTGGTCGTGGTGATAGTCATAGGGACCGAAGTCGTTGACCTTCAGGTGGCCGGCCAGGGTCACCGAGGACCAGGCGATCCGGCTGTCGAAACCGAAGCGTTCGATCAACCGATCATTGTCGCCGTTGGGCTCTGCGGTCCCAATCCAGATGTGGCTGATCATGCGTGTGGTCAGGCCGAAGCGATTGACCACCCGACAGCGCACCTCCCACAGATCGCGCGAAGGTGTGGCGCCCGGGAAAGCATACACGTTGTTGGTGTCGGAGATGAACAGACCGGCGTCAGCGGTGGTGTGGTGACGCTTGTAGATGAAGCCCATGCTGGCAGCTATGTTGGCGTCCTCGCGGACATCGCTGTCCCAGCCCCACATCCAGGTGGCGGGGGTCGGATCATAGGTAATCATGAGCTCGCCGGCGGTGGTCTCACGGTTGTAACGCACGGCGAATGGATCATCCAAAACGTTGCGGGGCCGGCCCGGGGTATACTGGAGGTCGGCCGAATGCGGCATCGGCCCCACGATGGGCTTCTGCCACAGGAAATTGGGCCCGACCTGCCATTTGCCCATGCTGACGGCAACGCCCGTAACCCCGTTGATCTGGTTGCCGGACCCGCTGTCCTTCAGGCCCCAGCCGGTAAAGGTCGGAATCGTGGTCGGTCCGGCGTCGGCCACCAACCCCATGTAGGCGCCCTGCCCGTACCAGTTCCAGCGTCCCTTCTGCCAGGTCAGTTTGCCCTTGAAACCGAAGGTGTCCTCCGGCTTGATGGTGTCTTCACGAATATCTTCCGGAACGATGGGGCCGCCTTCATTCACAATGTTCTCATCCACCAGCTGGAAGGTTTCGCCTTCGCGCGGCTGGCCGGACCAGATGGCCCCGCCCTCGAAGTTGAATGGACCCAGGCGGGTCTGCATCTGCAGGGAGGCCTTGCGGGTTGACCGAATCGGGATGGCGATCGAACTGGTCAATGCCGTCTGCTGGGCGAAGTCCTCCTGGAACATTCCGGTCCAGTTCATCCCGCCCAGGGAACGCTGGTATTTGACGAAGACCGCCGGGTTGGCTCCCCACCAAAGTTGGGGGCCGAAGGCCACCTTGAGGCCGTTCAGGGATTTTTTGCCCGCGATTTCGAAACCAAGCGGAGCCTCGCCGTTGTAGATATCGATGTTCTCGCCGTAGTAGGCGTCCCGGTACAGGCCGAAGAAATCACCCTCGTACTGCCAGTGCAGATGGCCCGTGCGGTAAAAAGCTTCCATCTGGAACCAGCGGTCGTCCCAGGAAACCGAAGCCTGGTAGATCTTCACCCTTTCGAGTGATTCGAGTTCGACCAGATCGCCGTTGTTGTCCTTGATCGTGCGGGGCCGCCCCCGATTCTCGTAGAAGATCTCGTCGATGGGATTCTTCGGCACACGCCCCAGAATGTTCAGGGACATCCGGCCTATGATGCCGTCATTCGGCTTGGCCTCGATATCCACGTAGAAGGATTGCCCGTGATCGAAGCCGAGGAATGAAGGATAGGATTCCTGGGGCTCTTCGATGGGCGGGGTGGAGATGTTCTCGCCGCCGGTGCTGTAGGTCTCGAATTCCATCCGCAGGCTCGACACGCGCACCTTGCTCAACACGTCGGTCTGCACGCTGGCGGCGTCGCCGCGTGCATCGAGCACCGCACCCATCGGCTCGATTTTCCCGAAATGCTCCCGGATGTCGTCGATATCCGTGGTCGGCGCATAGGGGTCCAGACCGAACGCGTCACGCAGCGCGTAGTAGGCCGCGCGCGGATAGACGTCATACAAGCCCCGGGGATCGGAATACCCTTTGGCGCAGATGCCCCACCACTCCTCGTTCATGTTGTTGTCGCCAACACGGAAATCTTCGGGATAACCGCCGTTCGGCCAGGAGGCGTTGGTGTCGTGGGTACTCAGGTTGGCGTCCTGCTTGTATTTCCACCAGCCGTCGCTCCACTGGAAGATCAGCCCGCCGATGGCGTTGCCCACCCGACCCTTGCCGGCCGACTGTTCGTAAATTTCCCGCCACTGGCCGAGCAGGTAGAACGCCTGGGTCGCTTGGTCTTCCTTCATCGTCACGGCGTTGAAGGCATCGGCCCCGAACTCGGTGAACATGATCGGGACGCCCAGTTTCCGGTCGACCACCTCGAACAGATCCCTCGCCGAAATTCCGCGGTAGACGTTCGAGCCGAACACGTCCAAGCCCTGGCACTCCTCGGCGATAATGTCGATGTACTGCAGATCACCATTGGCCATCGCCACCGGCCGACCCGGGTCGCGTTCCTTGATATCGTTGATGATCTCCCCAAACAGCGAGTAGAGGAAGCGCGCCCGTGCGGCGTTGCGCTCACCTTCGGGCAAAGCTTCGATCTCGAACGAGGACCAGGACAGGCCGTAATTGTTCTCGTTGCCCAGCAGCCACATCAGGACACCCGGGGTGTCCTTGAACTCGTCCACCAGGGCCCGCATTTCGGCCTTCAGGGTTTCCCGAACCTTCGGATCGCTGTAATCGGTGTTCGGCAGCCACACCCCTTCGAGGGTCAGTCCGTAACGCCCGATAGTGTGGTTCAACACCGTGTAGATCCCGTATTTCTCGTACACGTACTGAACCCAGCGGGGGGGCATACCCACATAATGCCGGATGGTGTTGACCCCCATGGCCTTGAGCAGGGACATTTCCTTGGCCAGGGCGGCCTCGATGATGTGGTCCGGCTTGGTCCACAAGCTGTAGGTGTAGTTCTGGCCGATTGGCATATAGCCCCAGTTCATCCCGAGAACCATGAAATCCTCGCCGTCGACCTGGAGGCGCGAACCCTCATCGTCGTACACCACCTTGATATCGGGCATGGCGGCGCCTTCGGTCTGGGAGCCGGCGGCGACCGGACACACAACCAGAAGCAGAAGGAAAGCCAGGGCGAACCGGCCGGAGGCACGGTGACAACCGTTAGCGATCGAGTGCACGGGATTCTCCTTGGGTTGATTGGAGGGAAGCATCGTCAACGGCGTTGTTGGCAACGACGTCGCGATACCAGAAGGCGCTGTCCTTGGGAATTCTTTGCTGGGTTTCGAAATCGACCCCGAAGAGGCCGAACCGTTTGGTGAAGCCATGGCCCCATTCGAAGTTGTCCATCAGGGACCAGACGAAATACCCCTCCAGGGGCGCTCCGTCGGCCATGGCCCGGCGGGCGGCCAGGAAATGGTCGCGGAGGTAGGTAACGCGCTTGTCATCGGCGATGCGGCCGGCCGCATCGACCGGGTGGTCGTAGGCGGCGCCGGTTTAGGCGGGGGAGATCTTTTTCGG
>CBDURF010000136.1:0-9351 GCA_965369705.1 uncultured bacterium | reverse complement strand
TGTGACATTATCATTGAGTCGCGACACGGGAATGACCGATCTTTGACATGACCACGCCCCGATGGTACTGTTTCCCGATCATTTGGGCGGCATCCGGGGAACCGGGCGTGGCTCTGGATTTCGACTCATAAATTCCGCAACGGCAACCGCCGGCCGCGTCCCGGCGTCCGAAAGGCATCTGCATTGAACCAGGAAACGACCAGGAATCCAGGTTCCGGAAAGATCATCCTCAGCGGCATGCGCCCGACAGGCCGGCTTCACTGGGGTAATTACACGGGGGCTCTGGAAAACTGGAACCGCCTCCAGGGGGAGCACACCTGCTACTTCATGGTGGCCGATTGGCATGTCCTGACCACGGCCCTGGACAAGGCACCGGAAATACAGGAAAACAGCCGGGAGATGTATCTCGATTGGCTGGGCGCGGGGCTCGACCCTGAGAAATCGGTCCTCTTCATCCAGTCGCACGTCAAGGAACACGCGGAACTCTACCTTCTGCTGTCGATGATGATCAGCATGGGGCGTCTGGAACGCAACCCCACCTTCAAGGAACAGGTCCGTGACCTGAATCTGGGGAGCGAGATCACCTATGGTCATCTGGGATATCCCGTGTTGCAGGCGGCGGACATCCTCATGTACCAGGCCCATGCCGTGCCGGTGGGTGAGGACCAGCTGCCCCATCTGGAGATCACGCGGGAACTGGCGCGCCGCTTCAATCGGATTTTCGGCGACGTCTTTCCCGAGCCCGAACCCCTGGTCACCAAGTTCCCCCGGTTCCCCGGGACCGACGGCAAGCGTATGAGCAAGTCACTCGGCAACACCATTGAGATTTCCGCGTCACCGGAAGAAATCCGTCAGAAGATCAAGCCGGCCTTCACGGATCCCGCCCGCCTGCGGAAATCCGATCCCGGCCATCCTGAGATCTGCGCCATCTACACCTGGTACCAGAAATTCATGCCCGAAGCCGCCGAAGAGACCGCGCAGGAATGCCGGACCGCCGCCAGGGGCTGCGTGGACTGCAAGATGAAGCTGGCGGACGGGGTCATCGAGCATTTCGCTCCCCTGCGGGAACGACGGGCCGAATTCGAGAAGGATCCCACCAGGCTGGATGAAATCATCCGGACCGGCTGCGAGCGGGCCCGCGCGGTCGCCGTCCACACCATGGCCGCCGTCCATGACGCCATGGGAATCGGTTGACCCGGATCAAGAGCAACCTGTCCGGCGGCCCCGGCAACGGATCAAGAATGGAACGAGGTTCTTTCAGCATGGTGGACCACACCAATGAAGAAACATCCCAGGATGGCCCGGACCGGGAGGAAGCCCCGGTGACCCCCGCAAACGGGAGTGAATCCCCCGTCGAAAACGGCGGCCCGGAATCCTGGAACCTGGATTCCCTGCCGCCCGAGCTGGATTACTTCCGGACCAGCGAAGCCTACCAGGTTGAATTGACCGGGTTTCAGGGCCCCATGGATCTTCTGCTGCACCTGATCGACCGGGAGCAGGTGGACATCTACAACATCCCCATCTCCCGGATCACCGACCAGTTCATCCGGCACATCGAGGTCATGCAGACCATCAGCCTGGACAAAGCCGGGGAATTCATAGCCATGGCGGCCACCCTCATGGTCATCAAGATGAAGATGCTGATACCGTCCCACCACGATGAGGATGAAGAAGACCTGGAGGATCCACGGGCCGAACTGGTGAGGAAGTTGCTCGAATACCGCCGGTTCAAGGAAGCTGCGGAAGCCTTGCAGAAGCAGGAATCCGAACGGCGCACGTATCATCTGCGCCAGACCCGTTTCCCCTTCACGGGGGATCTCGATCTGGAACCCCGGTTGCGCATCGAGATGTTCGATCTGCTGTCGGCGTTGGCCGGCATCTTCGACCGCATGCAGGCCAGCACCGTTCACGATATTGTGCGCGAGGCCTTCACCGTCGAGGAGAAGATGTCGCTCATCGAGGAAAAAGTCGGCTCCGGCGGGACGGTCCGTTTCGAGGATCTGTTTTCCGGGGACACCATCAAGATGGAGGTCGTCGTCACCTTCATCGCCATCCTGGAAATGGTCAAGCGGGGGAGACTGCACTTCATGCAGACCGAGCCCGGCGGACCCATATGGATCCAGCACCCCGGGATCGACAAGGAAGTGGGCGAGCAGGTGGAGCTCATCACCCTGGACGAGGATCATCCCGAGGAAGACCCGCCCGAAGACCGAATGAACGAATGGGAGAACGAATCTTGAAAAGGGAACTCGAAGCCCTCCTCTTCGCCACCGACAGCCCCCTGACCGTGGCCCGGCTGAAGAAGATCTTTCCCGAGATCGAAACCCCGGAATTGAAGCAGGCGGTGGAGGAACTCCAGGAGGAATACGAAGAATCCGGCCACGCCTTCACCGTGGTGGAGTTCGGCGGCGGCTGGCAGATCGCCACCAAGCCGGAATTCTCACCTATCGTCGAGAAGATGCTCAGAACCCGGCGCTTCACGCGCCTTTCGAAAGCCGGTCTGGAAGTCCTGGCGATCATCGCCTACCGCCAGCCCATCACGCGCCTGGAGATCGACGACATCCGGGGAGTCAACAGCAGCGGCGCCATCAGTACCCTGAACGAACGCAACCTCATCGCGGTCGTCGGCCGTTCCCAGGCCATCGGCAATCCCCTCCTGTACGGCACCACCCGGGAATTCCTCAACCATCTCGGCCTCAAGGGCCTGGGCCAGCTTCCCGATCTGCCCGACATCGGGGGCGTCATGGACGACCGGGAGGAATTGAAGGAATTCGCGAGCCAGGTCGGCCGGGACCTTACGGACGGGGAACTGGAGGAATACTTCGCCACTCCCGAGGAACCGGAACCGCCTTCCCCCGATGAATCCGTGGGACCGGAGCATGAGATCCAGGACCCGGAAAAATCCGTTCCCAAGGAAAACAGTGAATTCTGACTCGGAAATGCGCCTTAACCGCTTTCTGGCCAGGGCCGGGTTGGGATCCCGCCGGTCCGTGGAAGTCCTCGTGCGGGAAGGCCGGGTGGCCATCGACGGCCAAACGGTGGAGGATCTGGGACGCCGGGTCCGCACCGACACCGAGGAGGTGACCGTCGACGGCATGCGTGTTTCCCTGCCGGACGACTACCGGGTCTATGCCTTCCACAAACCTCACGAAGTGGTCTCGACCCTGGTCGCCCAGGGCGGGCAACCCTCCTTGCTGCCCTACCGCCGGCAATCCGATATTCCTGATCGTTTCATGCCGGTCGGACGCCTTGACTCAGAGACCACCGGCTTGCTCCTTTGGACGGACGACGGGAAACTCAACCAGGCCATGTGTCGGCCCCGGACCGGCCTGTGGAAGACCTACGAGGTTGAACTCAACGGGGAACCGCCCCCGGAGAAGATCAGGAACCTGACGCAGGGAGGCATTGAAATCGACGGCCGGCCTTGCCTGCCGTGCCGCATGCGCCTGAATCCCGCAGGAACGACCCTTCATTGGATCGTGGAAATCCACGAAGGACGCCGGCGGCAGATTCGCCGCATGTTCCAGGCGGTCGGCCTGAAGGTCCTCCGGCTGCACCGGACGGCGGTCGGTCCCATCCAGCTGGGCAATCTGCGTCCGGGGGATTTCCGCAGGCTCAATCACAACGAGGTGGAGAACCTGCGCGGCCTGGTGGCTTCCGCCAAAAGCGACAGAACCGGACGGCGCAGATAAGAACCAAGGGGAGTGATGATGGATTTCAAAGGTCTTTTCCGCCCCGGCATCCTGGCCACGCGACCCTACAGCCCCGGACGGCCCATCGAGGAAGTCCAGCGTGAGCTGGGCCTGGACAGGGTCATCAAGTTGGCCAGCAACGAAAACCCCGAGGGGCCGCTGCCCGCAGTGGTCGAAGCCATCCAGCGGGCCTCGCTGGACATCAACCGCTATCCCGACGCCTCCTGCCATGAACTGACCAACAAACTGGCCGCCCACCTCGGGGTCGAAACCGCGTCCCTGATCTTCGGCAACGGAAGTAACGAGGTCATCGACATCCTCATCCGGGCCCTGATTTCCCCGAGTGAAAACGTCGTGTTCAGTCATCACAGTTTCATCGTCTATCAGCTGACCACCAACGTGCATTTCGAGTGCGGACGCCCGGTGCCGCTCGCGGCTGGTGACAAACATGATCTTGCAGCCATGGCCTCCGCCGTGGACGCCAAGACGAAACTGGTCATCGTCTGCAACCCGAACAACCCCACCGGCACATACAACACCGCGGACGAATTCCGGGCCTTCCTGGCCTCAGTCCCCGGAAACGTCATTGTGGCGGTCGATGAAGCCTATTACGAATATGTGGCGGCCGGGGATTATCCCCAGACCCTGGACATGCTCGGGGATCATCCAAACCTTGTGCTTTTGCGGACTTTCAGTAAGATCCATTCACTGGCCGGGCTGCGGATCGGCTACGGCGTGGGACATCCGGACCTGATCGGTGAGCTGCACAAGACCCGTGAGCCCTTCAACGTCAACATGCTGAGCCAGGCCGCGGCCTTGGCCTGCATCGACAACTGGGACGAAGTCGCCGGCAGGGCCCGGCGAAACCGGGAACAACTGGAGTGGATGGAAACCGAGCTGGCTGGCCTGGGCCTCGAAGTCGTGCCCAGCCAGACCAATTTCATCCTCGTCCGCACTCCGGGCGACGCCGGGAAACTGACCGAAAGCATGCTGCACAAGGGTGTCATCGTCAGGCCCATGCACGCTTTCGGTCTGGGAGAGGGGGCCCTGCGGATCAGCGTCGGGCTGCCCGCGGAGAATCAACGGTGTATCGAGGTACTCAAGGAGATCCTGACCTGATGGGCGCACCCCAACCCGGAAAATCCATTCCGCTGGTAAGCAGGCAACCCGGCCAGCCGACCACTGTCGTGTCCGTGGGGAATGTACGGTTCGGCGACCGCAAGATTGTACTCATCGGGGGCCCGTGCGCGGTCGAGGACCGCGACCAGATGGTCAGGACCGCCGCCCAGGTGGCCGCCGCCGGTGGGTCCATGCTGCGCGGCGGCGCCTGGAAGCCCCGCACCAATCCCTACGATTTTCAGGGTCTGGGTCCCGCCGGGCTGGAACTCCTGGCCGAAGCCCGCCTGACATCAGGATTGCCGGTCGTAACCGAGGTGCTTGATCCCCGCGACGTGGAGTTGGTCGCCGAAGCCGCGGACATGCTGCAGATCGGCAGTCGCAGCATCCAGAACTTTCCCCTCCTGCGGGAGGTCGGGGCCAGCGGGAAACCCATCCTGCTGAAACGGGGCATGATGACCACGGTCACCGAATGGCTCAGCTCCGCCGAATACGTCCTCGCCGCCGGAGGAGCCGACCTCGTCTTCTGCGAACGTGGCATCCGCACCTTCGAACCCGCCCTGCGCAACACCTTGGACGTGGGGTCGGTGGCCGTCCTCAAGGAAATCACCCATCTGCCGGTGATCGTTGATCCCAGCCACGCCGCCGGTGATGTGCGCTATGTCACCGCCCTGGCCCGCGCCGCGGTAGCTGCCGGCGCCGATGGTCTTCTCGTCGAAACCCATTGTTCTCCCGACCAGGCCCTCAGCGACGGTGCCCAGTCCCTCGGTCCCGATCAATTCGCGGCCCTGGCGGAATCCTGCCGCGCCATCGCCCGCGCCCTGGACCGGGACCTCTGAGATGGCCGCCGTTCTGGCCGATAAACTGCCACCTCTCAATCCAGCCCTGATGCCACGGAACGCGGTCATCGCCATCGATGGTCCGGCCGGGTCGGGCAAATCGACCACGGCCCGGGCCCTGGCGGATCTCTTCGGTCTCCTGTACATCGATACCGGGGCCATGTACCGAGCCTTGACCCAGGCCGCCCTGGCGGCCGGGATCGAACCCGGCGACGAAGATGCCCTGGCCGGGTTGTTGACTCCCGCCCGGTTGGAGCTCAAACCCGGCAGGGGAGAGGTCAGCGTCTTCTGGAACGGGAAGGATGTTTCCCGGGCGATCAGGACACCGGAAGTCGACGCGGCCGTTTCCCGCGTCAGCAGTCACCCCGCCGTGCGGACGAATATGGTGGAACGTCAGAAGGTCATGGGCCGCCTGGGGGGCGTCGTCATGGAGGGACGGGACATCGGCAGCGTGGTATTTCCGCTGGCCACCGCCAAGATCTTCCTGTCGGCCACCCTCGAGGCCCGGGTCGAGCGACGCTTTCGCCAGTACCAACAGCGCGGGCTCGAAGTTTCGCGCGAAGAGCTGCGCCTCGACCTCGCCGAACGGGACCGTCAGGACAGCGAACGTCAGACCAGTCCCCTGGCCATTTCCCCGGACGCGATGGTGATCGACAGCAGCGACCTGAGCCTCGACCAGCAGAACCAACGATGCGCCCGCGCCTGTTTGGTGAATCCCACGCTCGACCTGCAGCTGGACACGGATTTCCCGACGGGGTTCCGGGAACTCCCTTGGCACTACCGTCTGGCCTACAACCTCATGCGCGCCCCAGCTCGTTTCTACGGCCTGCGGCAGGTGGGCAACGTTGGAGGTTCCCTGCCCCGGGGATGTATCGTGGCGGTCAACCACGTCAGCAACTGGGATCCTCCCCTGGTCGGCTCAACCTTCTGGCGCCATCCCGTGCACACCCTGGCCAAGGCCGAACTGTTCAAGGTGTGGCCCCTGGGACCCTTGTTCCGCTGGATCGACAGCATCCCCATCCAACGGACAGGATATGACGCCGGAGCCTTCGACGAAGCGGCCGCCCGCCTGGCCGAGGGCGACAATCTTCTCATCTTTCCCGAGGGCACCCGCCGAGCCATCGGCCATCCCGGGCCGGTGCGCAACGGTTTGGGCATTCTGGTCCAGGCCACCGGAGCGCCGACCCTGCCCATCTTCATCCGGGGCAGTTACGGCCGGCAACCCGGAGGTTCAACTGAATCGCCGCTTGAAGTCCACTACGGCCCGGTGATCCGCTGGCACGGTGTGCCTGCCCTGCTGCTGGATCACGACAAGAAGGTGGTCAGCCGCAGGATCGCCCATCTATGCGAAGCAGCCTTCCGAGAGCTTCAGGCCCGATCCTTCGCCGTCCATCCTCAAACCGAGTTCGAAAAGGAACTCGGGGCAAAGCAGTTGAAAAAATTCGCCCTGCGTCAGGCGAAGGTCTTCGGCGGCTGACACGGCCTGCCCAGTCCATCTTGCCAATTTTGCACTTGCCGACTATATTCCCGTGTCTGCCAGGGACCGAGCGGTCCCGGCGTATTCATGTGTCACTAGGAGGCAACCTTTCATGACCGCCAACCCCAATTCCAGTTCCGACGAACTGCGCGAGGACGCCCAGGAAGCGAATCCGCCCAGTACCACGGAAAACACCCCTGAACCCAGTAGCCAGGATGACGACGACCGGGCCCCCCGGGCCGCGGCCGCTGAAGTCCTTCCTACACCCGCCGCACCACGTCTGAGCACCGAATACGATCCCAACAGCATCGTCAACTTCGACTATCTCGAAGAAGAAGGTCAGGAATGGGATTTGAACGCGGACGAGATGCTGAACCTGATCAACCAGTACGAAGAGACCCTCACGGATATCCAGGAGGGCCAGATCCTCAAGGGCACCGTCATCGAGGTTCGGGAAAACGAAGTCCTGCTCAACATCGGCTTCAAGAGTGAAGGCGTGATCAGCAGGGAGGAATTCGGCGCTACAAGTGTCGACGTCGATGACACTTTCGACGTTTTCCTCGAAAAACTCGAAAACCAGGACGGCTTGGTCGTGCTCTCCAAGGAGCGGGCCGACTTCCTGAAGGTCTGGGACAAGATCAAGGTTGCTCACGAGGCCGGCGATGTCGTAACCGGCACCGTCGATCGGCGGATCAAGGGTGGATTGGTGGTCAAGCTGTGGGGTGTGGATACGTTCCTGCCCGGCAGTCAGGTCGCCCTGCGCCAGGTTCCGAACCTGGAGGATATGATCGGCGAGGAAATCCAGTGCCGCATCATCAAGAAAAACAAACGTCGGCGGAACGTCGTGGTTTCCCGCCGCATCGTTCTTGAGCAGGAGCGTGAGGAGAAGAAACGCGCCCTCATCTCCGAACTCGAGAAGGGCCAGGTCCGCTTGGGCGTGGTCAAGAACATCACCGACTTCGGGGCTTTCGTCGACCTCGGCGGAATCGACGGTCTGCTGCACATCACCGATCTGAGCTGGGGTCGCGTCTCGCACCCGAGCGAAGTCGTCTCCATCGGCCAGGAGATCGAGGTCAAGGTGCTGGACTTCGAGGAGCAGCGTGAGCGCATCAGCCTCGGTCTGAAGCAACTCCAGGCCTATCCCTGGGACAATGTCGACGAGCGCTATCCCGAGGACTCCGTCGTCCGTGGTCGCGTGGTCTCCATCACAAACTACGGCGCCTTCGTGGAACTGGAGCGTGGTGTCGAGGGCCTGATCCATATCAGCGAGATGAGCTGGACCCGGCACATCAAGCATCCGTCCAAGGTCGTCTCGATCGGCGACGAAGTAGACGTGATGGTGCTGAAGATCGACAAGGAAAACGAGAAGATCAGCCTGGGACTCAAGCAGTGCGAAAGCGATCCCTGGGTCACCCTCATCGAGCGGTACCCGGTGGGTTCGATCATTGAGGGCAAGGTCCGTAACCTGACCGACTTCGGCGCCTTCGTCGAGGTGGAGGACGGTATCGACGGCCTGGTTCACATTTCGGACATGAGCTGGACCCGGCGGGTTCGTCATCCCAAGGAGATACTCAAACGCGGCGACAGCGTAAAGGTCCAGATCCTGGATATCGACACCGGCAAGCGCCGCATCAGCCTGGGCATCAAGCAAATGAGCGAAAACCCCTGGCCCGTGCTGGCCGAAGAGTATCCCGTGGGCCATACCCTCGAGGGTACCATCAGCCGCATGCTGGACCATGGCGTGATCGTGGAGATGGGCGAGGACCTCGAGGGCTTCGTGCCTATCGGTCACCTCGGCATACCCAAGCTCGACAAGCCCCAGTACTACTTCAGGGAGAACGAGAAGGCCGACCTGAAAGTCATCAAGATGGACGTCGAGAACCGCCGGATCGTCCTTTCCATCGCCGAACGACTGAAGGACTTCGACGAAGAGGCGACCGAGGAATTCATCACGGCCCATCCGCGTCTGGAGGACGTCGTTGCAGCTGAAGCCGCCGCCGAAATGGAAGGCTCCAACAAGAACGATTCCGATCAGGGCGATGACAACGACAAGTACCGGGACGAAGTGGACGCTCCGGTTGCCGAAACCGAGTCCGCTTCCGCCGCGGAACCTGAAGAGGCCCCTGAAGCGGCTCCCGAGGCCGAGGAGGATGCAGTGACCGCGTCCCCCCCAGCCGAAGAGCCGGAAGCCGAAGAGGTGAAGGCTGAAGAGCCGGAGGCTGAAGAA
>CBDURF010000135.1:0-9412 GCA_965369705.1 uncultured bacterium | reverse complement strand
TATGACATGCTGGGCCGGCTGGCCTACGTGGCCGATGCCGCCGGTGGTGTCCGCGATGACGCCCGCAACCGGGCCGGCCAGATGGAGAATAAGGACAAGCTGGGTAAACGGCTCCGCTCGTTCGCCGACGAGATCGATGAACTGCACCAGGGCATCATGGTGTCGGGTGAGATCCAGGGCATCAGCGGCCAGAGAAGAACCTGGGAAAAGATGTTGCGGCTGTACGGAACGGTCAGCGCCTACGGCGGACGGCCGACCCGCTCGCAGCTGGACCGGTTGGCGGTCCTCCGTGGAGAGATCGAAGAAGCCGAAAAGGGTTTCCAGGAGCTCATCAGCGCAAACCTGGATGATTTGAACGGGAAGCTGGCGAAAAAGGAGATGGCGCCCATCCACCTGCTGACCGAAGAGGAGTTCGCGGCCAAGGGGAACTAGCCTCGGTCTGAAAACTGCTCGCCGGCCTTCAAAAATGCCATCTGTCCCCGGGAACAGGGGATTTCGACGGAAATCCGGGTCGGTTTCATGTTCCCATAACAAAAAGAAAATTAATAACTTAAGATCAAAAAGGCCCAGTCCAAATTTGAAATATAAAAATCCCAGAATCTTCCTGTTTATTTCTTGACATTAGCTGTTTATATTAAAACATTTATCGCAAATCAACCGGTGCTGGATTAGGGATGCCCGGTTGACGCTCTTTCAGGGGCCGTGAGGCGGCCCAACCTGGAGGGTTCTTTTCATGGTCCAATTCTACCTCGAAGGCGACCGGATCACCGAGTTCGTCGCTCACCTCATGAAGCGGAAACCGGTTTTCGCGCCGCACCGCAAGGGACAGAAGTCGTTTTCCTTCGAACTGACGGAAAACCCGGAAGACGTGGTTCTGGATTATCCGCGCACCATGCACTCGGTGAAGAAGTTCTTTCTGCCGCCGCGCGAGGAACTGCTCAGCTTCGATCTGACCGAGAACGACTATGACAAAGCGGAAATCCCCACGTCGGAAGCGATCTTCCTGGGCGTGCATTCCTACGATCTCGCCGCGGTCGGACGGCTGGACTACAACTTCACGGTCGGCAGTCCCGAGCGGAACTACCTGACGCGCAGGCAGGACGCCATCTTCATCGGCGTCTCCTTCGAACCCGACAAATTCCACTTCTCCGGTTCGGTCGGCATCCGCCCCGAAGACAACACCGGCTGCGACATCTTCCTGACCAGGCTGTTCGACGGATATGTCCTGGAGGTCATCACCCCCACGGGCCAGGCGCTCATGGAGGGGTTGAGCCTGCCGGCCCATGAGGCGGGCGTACCGGCCACGGGACATTTCCAGCAGCACATCTACGTGCCGCAGGCCAAGCTGGGCGAGATCATGAATCGCAGCTACGACAACCCGGTCTGGGAAGAAACCGCGGAAAAGTGTGTCGGCTGCGGAACGTGCAACCTGGTCTGCCCCACCTGCTACTGCTTCAACGTCGAGGAAACCGTCGACATCACCGTCACCAAGGGAACCCGCGAGCGCCACTGGGACGGCTGCATGCTGCGCAAATTCAGCGAAGTCGCCGGGGGCGAGGTTTTCCGGGAATCCCTGGCTTCCCGTCAGCGGCATCGGGTGTTCCGGAAATTCAAATACAACAGCGACCAGACGGGACAGCCCTGGTGCGTGGGATGCGGACGCTGTACGGCCTACTGCACGGCCGGCATCAGCATCGTCAGCATCGTCAACCGACTCATCGGAGACTACGAACGCGCCGCCGTGGCGCCGGTTTAGGGGAGGTCGAACATGAATCTCAGCGAGTTGAAGACACCCGCCGAACTGGAAGACCTTTACCATCCGGTGATGGCGGAAATCAAGGAAGTCAAGAGGTTGACGGGAATGGAGACCTACTACCGGGTCGAACTTCCCGGCGGCAAGGATCTCGGCCACATGCCGGGGCAGTTCGTGGAGCTTTCCATCTTCGGTGTGGGCGAGGCGCCTTTCTCCATATCCTCGTCACCCACCCTGAAAGGGTCCTTCGAGCTGGGCGTGCGCCGCGCGGGCATGCTGACGGACGTCCTGCTGCGGCAGCAGCCGGGCACGAAGATCGGCATTCGCGGACCCTTCGGCAACGGCATCGACATCGAGAAGTTCAAGGGCAAGGACGTCCTGATCGTCGCCGGCGGCATCGGGCTGGTGCCCATGCGCTCGATGATCAACTACGTCATCGACAACCGGGACCAGTTCGGCAAGCTGATCATCTGTTACGGCAGCAAGACCGACCAGGACCTGCTGTTCACCGATGAACTGGCCCAGTGGGAAAAGGATCCCTCCATCGACTATCAGGTCACGGTGGACAGCGGTTCGGATTCCTGGCAGGGCAACACCGGCGTGATCACCACGCTTATTCCGGGTCTGGACCTGGACCTGCCCAACACGGTGTGCTGCATCTGCGGGCCGCCGGTCATGTACCGGTTCGTCCTGTTGGCGCTGAAGTCGAAGGGACTGTCGGAGGAGAACATCTACATGTCGCTCGAACGGCGCATGAAGTGCGGCGTGGGCAAGTGCGGGCACTGCCAGATCAACCATTCCTACGTCTGCCAGGACGGCCCCGTGTACCACTATCCCGACATCAAGCTGTTGCAGGAGGCGTTGTGATGGCCGACAAACCCCGCGTTGCGATTTTCGACTTCACCGGCTGCGAAGGCTGCGAGCTGAATCAGCTGAATTTCGAGGATCAGCTGCTGGACATCCTGGCCCACGTCGACATCGTGGAGTGGCGCGAGGCCATGGATGACCGCGCCGACGAATACGACATCGCCTTCGTCGAGGGCTCGCTTTCGACGCCCGACTGCATCACCCGGATCAACGAGGTCCGTCGCAAGACCAAAATCCTGGTTGCCCTCGGCGCCTGCGCCGTGCAGGGCGGCGTCAACGGCATGAAGAACACCCGGCCCATCGAGGAGGTGCGCCAGGAGGTCTACGGTGACCACAAGTACCTGTTCCCGACGTTGCCGGCGCTGCCGCTTTCGTCGGTGGTCAAGGTGGACTACAACGTGCGCGGCTGTCCCATGACCCAGATCGAATTCCTGAAGGTCTTCACCGCCCTGGTCATGGGCCAGGAACCCATCGAGCCGGACCACTCGGTCTGCGTGGAGTGCAAGCTGAAGGAAAACGAGTGCGTCTTCGAAAAGGGCATGATCTGCCTCGGGCCGGTGGTCCGGGCCGGCTGCGACGCCCATTGTCCCAGTGTCGGACAGTACTGCACCGGGTGCCGGGGCCTGGTCACCCAGCCCAATCTCAAGGGCATGGAGGATATCCTGGTCGAACACGGCCTCAGCGTGGACGAGGCCTGGAAGAGGCTCGAACTCTACAACGCCAATCAACTGGAGGGGATGCGCTCATGAGTCAGGAATTGAGTCCGGAATCAAGCGCGACCACCCGCGCCAACCTGGACATCAAGGTCAAGCACCTCACCCGGGTGGAGGGGCACGGCAACATCGTGGTGAACATGAAGGAGGGGGTGCTGGAGAAGGCGCAGCTCGAGATCGTCGAGGCTCCCCGTTACTTCGAGGCCATGCTCAAGGGTCGCAGCTTCCACGAGGCGGCGATCATCACTTCGCGGATCTGCGGCATCTGTTCCTTGGGCCACCAGATCACCTCGCTCAAGGCGACGGAACAGGCCCTGGGCCTGGAGATCAGCGAGCAGACGATCCTGCTGCGCAAACTTCTGATTCACGGGGCCACGATGCAGTCCCACATCCTGCACGCCTACTTCCTGGCCGCGCCGGATTTCCTGAAGGTGGGTTCGGTGTTCCCCTTGGTGGGCACGCATCCGGAGATCGTGCTCAGGGCGCTGAGAATGAAACGCCTGGCCAACGACATCGGCGACGTCGTCAGTGGGCGCGCGGTGCATCCGATCACTCCGGTGCCGGGCGGCTTCACGCGCATCCCGACGGTCGGCGAACTGAAGGAACTCAAGCGCCGCCTCCTGGAGGACATGTATCCCGACCTGCTGGCCACGGTGGAGACGCTGAAGTCGCTGGCCGGGGCCATCCCGCAGTTCGAGCGGAAGACGGAATACATCTCGTTGCGCAGCGACGACGACTACGCCATGTACGACGGCGACATCTGCAGCACCGACACGGGTCGGGTGCCCGATATCGAGTACCGGAAGATGACCAACGAGTTCGTGGTGCCCCACAGCACGAGTAAACACGCGAAGGTGGGCCGATCCAGCTTCATGGTCGGGGCCCTGGCCCGCTGGAACAACAACCACGACCGGCTGGGCGAGCTTGCCATGACGGCGGCCGCCGCCCTCGGGCTGAAGCCGGGTTGCTGCAACCCGTACATGAACACGATCGCGCAGGTGGTCGAGGCGGCCCATTGCGCCATCGATTCGATCGCGATCATCGACAAGCTGCTGGGTGACGGTTTGAAGGACGAACAACCCAACCAGGAGCCGACCCGCTACGGGACCGGCATCGGGGCGACGGAGGTGCCGCGCGGTATCCTGTACCACGAGTACACCTACGACCGACAGGGTCGGGTGACGGCGGCCAACTGCGTCATTCCGACGGGTCAGAACCTGGCCAACATCGACGACGACATGAAGAAGCTGGTGCCCGAGATCATCGACAAGTCCAAGGAGGAGATCACGCTCCACCTGGAGATGCTGGTCCGGGCGTACGATCCGTGCATCAGCTGCTCGGTGCACATGCTGGACGTGGACTTCATCGAGTAGGTGGGCCGTGAAGATTTTCGCAGTGGGAAACCCCTTCTACGGCGACGACGGCGTCGGGGCCGCGGTGTTGGAGGAAATCCGCCAGGGCGACGTCTTTCCGGGGGCCGAACTGATCGATGTCCACACCGACGCCCTGGCGTTGTTGGACCACCTGGCCCTCGGTGAAAAAAACGTGGTCGTGGACGCGGCGCAGATGGGTCTCGAGCCCGGCGCGGTGGTTGGCTTCCGCCCGGACGAAGTCCAAATGAAGATCAAGTCCGACCACCTGTCCATGCACGGATTCGGCCTGGCCGAGGCCTTCGACCTGGCCGGCCGGTTGGACAAGATGCCGGCCGATGTCCTGATCGTGGGCGTGGAGCCCGCGCGTGTCGAAATCAATCAGGGGCTTTCCGACGTGGTGAAAGAGGCGGTGCCCCGTGTCATTTCCATCATTCAAGCGGAGGTTCGGTCAGATGGCTGAAAATACCATCCTGGTCATAGACGACGACATCGATCTGGTCGAAATCATCAGGGTGACGCTGGAGAACCAGGGCTACAGGGTGATCGACGCCCAGACCGGTGAGCGCGGCCTGGCCATGGCCAAGGAGCAGAATCCCGACCTGATCCTGCTGGACGTCATGATGGGCAAGGTTGACGAGGGATTCCAGGTAGCGTATCAGTTGCGGAGCGACGAGGTCACCGCCGATGTGCCCATTCTGATGCTGACCGCGGTGACCGACCAGACCGGCTTCGACTTCGACCCGGCCAAGGACAAGGACTTCCTGCCGGTGAACGAGTTCCTGGAAAAACCCATCAGTCCGCGCAACCTGGTCGACATGGTTCGCAAGCATCTGCCAACGAGTGTGTGAGGTATGACCTGCGGAACCCGAATGAACCCATAGCGCCTGGGTCATCCCATTTCGTCTCGGCGGCTTCCCTGCGCGAGCGGCTTGACTGGTTCAACAAGCTGCGTTGGGCGGCGGCGGTGGGCGTACTGGTCGTTGTGCTGGTCGCCGGAGTGGGGCTGAAGGCGGCCATCGAGGTGCGCGGCCTGCTGCTGACCGGCGTGGTGCTGCTGCTGCTGAACACCGCCTACGTACTTCGCGGCAGGCGATACGCAGCGGTGGACATCGCCATCGAGCTTCGCCTGGTCAAGGTGCAGATGGTCTGCGACCTGATCGCGCTCACGGTGCTGCTGAATCTCTCCGGCGGCATCGAGAATCCCCTCCTGTTCGTCTATATCATCCACGTTTTCATCGCGAGCCTGCTGTTCAAGGGGCGGGAGATCTTCCAGATCGCCTGGCTGGCGATCTTTCTGTTCACCGCCGAGGTCTTCGGCGAATACTTCGGGCTTCTGCCCCATCACCACCTGCCCACCGCGAGCGAGGTGGCCCACGAACTGCCGTTCATCCTTATGACTCTGGGTTCGTTCTGGTTTACAATCCTGTTCTGCGCCTACGTCGGGGCCATGATCATGAAGCACAACCGGGCCATCAAGGACGAACTGGTCGTTCGCCAGGGAAAGCTGGTGGCCCAGGATAACGCCAAATCGGATTTCTTCCGGTTCGTGACCCACGAGATCAAGAGTCCGGTGAACACGGCCCAGAGCGCGGTCGAAACCGCCCTGGAACTGGGAGGTCCCGACCTGGGACACAAGGTGGAGGACATGCTTCACCGCGCCGTGGTCCGCCTCGAACAGGCCACGCGAATCATCAGGGACCTGGCGGCCCTGACTCGTGGGAGTTTCCTCAAGGCGGAGAACCTGCACGAAGTGGATCTCAACCAGCTGGTCGAACGGGTGGTGGACGGCCAGCGGGAGATCGCGTCCCAGGGCAAGGTCGATATCCGGCTAATGCTGCCGGAACACAAGGTTCTCATCAAATCCATTAACGACATGGTCGAGACGATCATCGCCAACCTGGTGAGCAATGCGGTCCGCTACAGCCGGGAGAGTGGACGCGTCTCGGTAAGGATCGTCGATACGGGGCGCCGGGTACGGATCGTGGTGGAGGACGACGGCATCGGGATCGCCGCGGATGAACTGGACCAGATCTTCGACGAATTCTACCGCTCGCCCTCGGCCCGGGAGAAATCAAATCTCGGCACCGGGCTGGGGCTGTCCATCGTGAAGAAATTCGTCGAGGGACTCGGTGGCCACATCGAGGTTCAGAGTACCCCCGGGTCAGGATCGACGTTCACCGTGATCCTGCCCAGGCAAACCAAGAAGCTGCACCATTTACTGCGGTTACCGGAGAAGTAGAGATGACGGACAGGATCGAATGCGGGGGATTGATGGAACGCGGCGACCTGTGCCTGGTGGAGGTCCTCGGTTTCGACTGGCGTCCGGGCAAAGCCTGCGGCATTCTGGGTAAATTCGGCCAGGCCCGGATTTCGCTGTCCTATCTCAGCATCGGTAACGGGGCGGACGGCGACAAGAACATGTCCTTCTGCCTGAGCACCGCGAAACTGGCCGAGAATCGCCATGTGCTGGACGAGATCCAGGAAGAGTATTCACCCACCAGGATCGAGGCCCGCGCGCCCATGGCCATCCTCACCCTCTACGGGCCGCATTTCCTGGAAAAACACAACTTGGCCAGCGAGGTGTTCTCGGCCCTCTGTGTGACGGGCATCAACGCCCACACGGTGTGTTCCTCGGTCAACAGCATCTCGGTGGTGGTCGACACCATCGATCGGGACCGCACGGTGGAATGCCTCAGGCAGAGGTTCGTCTGGCCGGAATAGGGATTATCGTCGTCGTCCCAGCCACCGCCAACCCCGCCCCGCCAACCGCACGGTCCGCATGATCAGGAAAATCACCAGTGCGACCGCGATCAGGGGCAGCAGCAACGCCAGGATGGTCAGGGCCGTGGACGCCCCCGTCTCGAACATGGCGAAAACGGGATTGCCCGCCCCACCGGTGGCGGCGGTCGAACCCAGGCGAAGGGTCGACGTGGCTCCGTGCAGCAATCCCGCCGTACCGCCGCCGGCCACGATGGCGACCGTCCACCTGAGCCAGGGCGCCATGTCGATCAGGGTCGAGGCCATCAGCACCGTACCGGCGGCCACGGCCGCGGGGCCGGCTACGGTGTCGAGCAGGTGGTCGAAGAAGGGAATGAAGTAGGCGGCAATCTCGAGCAGGGCGGCGATGCCGAACATGACCAGGACGATGTCGGAACCCAGCCACTCGAAGCCGCCGGCCAGGTGAACTTGACCGCTGCGCGCCGCGATGCTCACCAGCAGGAAGGGCACGAACACGCGGAAGCCCACAGCCGCGGCCAGACCCAGGCCCAGGGCGGCGCCGAGAAGAACCTGGGGCATGCCGGCGTTGAAATCGGTCACGGGATCAGTTCAACAGCCAGGTGGTGGTCACGCGCAGTTCGGGGATCCGCTCGGAAACATCCGGGTAGTCGCGGTAAGTCCGTTCAGAGTTGATCAAACGGTATTCCAGGCCCAGACCCAGGTTGAAGCGGATGGGAAGGTCCAGCCTGATGGCGGATTCACCGAGGTAGTGGTCGGCGACGTTGCCGTTGACGGCGTGGATCCAGTTCTGGGTATGGCTGACATGCAGGAAGTACCAGCCGTTCCGGCCGATCTTTGCCGCGAAATCCACACTGGCGCCCGGACCGTAATCGTAGGTCCGGCCCGAGGTGCTGCGGTAATCCGACTTGTTGGCCCCGAGAATGATCACGTTGGTGTGAAGCTCGGTCCTCAGTTCCAGCCCGGATGCCATCTCGAACCGGGACATGAGTCCCGCCCCGAGGCTCTGCGCGCCGAATTCCACCTTGGAGTTGTTGATGTAGTCGTAGTGAAGGAAGCCGGCCAGGATATGCGACGCCGGGTCCGTCTCCTTCAGGAAGGCCCCGCCCAGCATTCCGTTGACTTCCACGCGCCCGATCAATTTGACATCGGAGAAATTCAGCTGCAGATCAAAGTCGAAGGTGTCGAAGGGCTTGTCCATGTCCCCGAAGAACATGTCGCCGTATTCAAAGTCGAATTTCATGTAGACCCGGGTGGTGTCCGTGGACCACAACTTATCGTCGGCGACGGTGCGGAACCCGACATCCATCTGGGAGCGGAAGTTGTCGGGGTATCGATCCGGGCTGTTGGCGTAGACCCGGCCCCAGTCACCGTCGATAAGGCGGTTCAGACCTCCCATGGGGTTGATGAGCATCCCACCGACCTCACGCCAGTTGCGGGAGCCGCCGGTGGCGGTGTTGTCGCGCACGGTCATGGACAACCGGTGGAGCATTTCACCCATCGTCACGCCGCCCACGCTGGTGGCGATCCAGTCGTTCATCGACGGATGGTGGACCTCGAAGAAGAACTCCCACAGGTAGCTGCCGGCGAACGTGAAGGGCACCGATTCCCAGAAGGTGTAGCCGTTGCTGCGGGCGGCGTTGAAGTACAGGCTGCCGTGGTAGGGATGATCGAACTGGTTGGTCGAGAAGTTGTTGTCGTCCCACTCGAATCCGTTGGCGAGATTTTCCTCCATGGAGTTGAATCCGATGCGGAACCCGGGGTTGGTGCCGCCCTCCCGGATATAACGGTCGTAAAACCAGATCAGGGTGTTCAGCCCCACGACTTCGACGGCGGTACGGGTGAAGTTCTTCTTCACGATGAAGGGGTCGTCGAGCGCCGAACGGTAGGTCTGGTCCCAGTCGATGGTGTCCGGTTCGCTGGTGTCCCACTTTTCGGGGGGCATCGGGACCCGGACCTGGTCGGGATCG
>CBDURF010000134.1:0-9715 GCA_965369705.1 uncultured bacterium | reverse complement strand
GCCGGTCCAGCCGGGGACGTTGGTGGCGATGATGCTCGGAAGCGCGGGGTCGGGATAGATGCCGAGCACGGTGCCGTCATCCTCCCAGCCGTAATCGATGATGGTCGTGGCCGTGGCGATGGCAGCAAGTCCGCAGCCCAGGGCCAGGACGAGGATGAGAGTCGCATGAGCAAGTTTCATTTAGGGCCTCCCTTTTTCAGATAGTGACTCGATGGTACGCTTGAAGCTGATCGTGCAGCGAAATCTCCCTATATCGCCGGCGGTCGCATGGGCGGGTAGTAACAGCGGAAAAACAGGATCCATTCCCACCACAATTCAAAGTATATATCCAATCAGGACTGACTCGCAACTGTTTTCTCAGGAAAATCGAAGTTAATTGATTACATAGCAAAATGATGGGATTTGGGCGCCGAACAAGTTTGCCCTATATTGTCCCTTCTCTCTTACAAGGAATTCCCTGAAACCGACTCACCGGGGTTGAAATGGCCGCATCCTCACGGAAAAGACTGCTGATCGTCAATCCCCGAGGATTCTGCGCCGGTGTGGAGCGTGCCATCGAAGTAGTGGACAGGCTGCTGGAGACCCATGCCGCTCCACTTTTCGTCCGTAAGGAGATCGTGCACAACAAGGCCGTAGTGGAGAATTTCCAGTCCCGTGGCGTCATCTTCGTGGACGAACTGGACGAGGTTCCCAACGAGGCGACGGTTGTCTTCAGCGCGCACGGGATTGCTCCGGCAGTCCGGCAAGAGGCGGTAAACCGCAATCTGCGGGCGATTGACGCCACCTGTCCCCTGGTGACGAAGGTCCACAGCGAGGTGTTGCACCACGTGGAAAAGGACCGCCACATGATTCTGATCGGCCATGCCGGCCACGACGAAGTTCTGGGCACCATGGGAGAGGCGCCGGGCCGGATCACCCTCGTGACCAGCGTGGATGACGTTGCCGGGTTGAATTATCCCTCCGACACGGAACTGGCCCTGTCCACTCAGACCACCCTGAGCGTGGACGAAACCCGCGAAATCGTGAAGGCCCTGCGGGAACGGTTTCCCGACCTGATCGAACCGCGCAAGAGCGACATCTGCTACGCCACCCAGAATCGCCAGGACGCGGTGAAGGCCTTGGTCGCCGAGGGAATCGACCATCTGTTGGTAGTGGGTTCCCAGAGCAGCAGCAACAGCAGGCGACTCTGCGAAGTCGCCGAAAACATGGGGGTGCCCGCCAACCTGATCGACGGACCGGAGGACATCGTCATGGCTGGTTTGGCTTCCTCCGCCACGGTCGGTCTGACGGCCGGGGCCTCGGCTCCCGAATACCTGGTCCAGGCGGTGGTGGAACGCTTGGCCCAAGAAGGCTGGCAGGCTGAAGAACTCGTTGCTCTGCAAGAAGATGTGAGATTCAGCTTACCCCCCGAACTACTAGGGGATAAACAAGACTGATTTATATCTATTAAGATTTGCATCGGATAGACTTTGACATTCATGGATGATGTGATTACCATGCAAATGAAGAAACATTTTCTACTTCTTGCCTGGTTCAATGATGCCCCGAAAGGGAAAGCAGGGATCGATCATGGAATTCGAGGTTGTCGGCATGGAAAAGAAACTCTACGAGATGCAGGCCGAGCTCTGCAAGACCCTGTCCAATCCCAAGCGGCTGGAAATCCTGGATATCCTCAAGGAGCGCAAAGAGATCTCGGTGAACAGCCTGGCCGAGATGCTTGAAATCCCCAAGGCCAACACTTCCCAACATCTGGCCGTGCTACGGCAGGCCGGCGTGGTGAACACGCGCAAGGACGGGATCAACGTCTATTACAGCTTGAGATCCGCCAAGATTTCCGAAGCCTGCTCCTTGACGCGCCAGATTCTGCTTGAGCGCCTCGAGGACCATGTCAATCTTTCGGATCTGATCAGGAAGACGGGGGATTAGGCGGGTTTCTTTGAATTTTCGACCAGGCGCGCGAAGGTCAGGACCAGGGTCCTGACCTTTTGCATGTCCAGGTGGTTCGAGGCAAGCAGTGGGGCCACCCGGTCGAGAGTGTGGGTGATAAGTTCGTCTTCGGTGAGAGGTTCGCGGGGGTCGAGCAGTTCGGCCTCTTCCATCTCTTGACGGAGCTGGTCCCGTTTATTGCTGCGGAATCCCTTCACCCTCTTCGCCTCGATGGCCTCCAACAGTTTCACGCCGTCACGGCCACACTCCTCCAGCACGGCCTCAACCTGTTCCAGGAAATTACCCGAGACGGCCGTCGAGGCCTGCAGGAATTCCCTGGGCACCGGTCGGGCCCTCCCAATCCGCCAACCATCCAGCCAGCCGAGCCACAATTCACCCCGAGCCGCGACAAGGGCGGCTTCGTCTTCGGTGATTTCACCGGCGGCCAGCAGGGTGTCCATCCCCATTTCGAATCGTTTCAGGGTGGGGGTGTTTCCGTCGACCAGACGCCGGACCAGATCGAGATCATCATCCAGCAGGAAAATCACATGGAGGGCCCCCCACAGGGCCCACGGATCCGGCCTGGGGACCCGTAGGGTTTCCGCGAATTGCGCGGCAGTCATGTCCGCGGGGTCGGGGGCCATGATGTCCGCGGGCAAGTTGGCCGGGTCGAGCAGCGCGGGATCAATCGCGCCCGCCTGGCCGCGCACCTCGGCCAGGTCGATGTGGTGGGCCGCGGGCAACCCGGCGCCGGCCAGGGCGCGTTGGAAGGCCGCCGCATCGGCAGGGTTGGGGGTGAGGTAGAAGATCTGGCGCTTTTCTTCTTCTGCCAGGCGGCCCAGGCTCGTCGCAACGGCGACGAAGCGCTCCGGGTCGGCCGAGGTCAGGGAATCATCCAGAAAGATGGGTGGTCGCGCGCCCTGTTCCCCCGCAGTGATGAAAGCCAGCTTCACGGCCAGCAGCAACTGGGCGCGGGTGCCGTCGGAGAGCTCAGCAAGTTCGAAAGGTTTGACGGAATCCTCGGCCACGGCCAGAAAACGTTCCAGGCCGTCACCCTGGGCCGCCATCTTCAGTTCGTACCGGTGGCCGGTGAAGAGGCTGAAATATTCCATGGCGGAGGCCAGGACCACCGGACGCGATCGCAGTTCGTGTTCGTCCGCGACGCGGTTCAGGAGCAGGCGGCCGAGAGCCGCTTCGCGGTTGAATTGGCGCACCCCTTCCAGCGCTGATCGGGCGGCGCCTGCTTCGGCGGCGGCCTGTTCGAGGTCGTGACTCGCCATAGCGTCGGTGATCCGCGTCTCGATGGTGGTGATTGTTTTCTGCAGATCGTCGTATTCGCGGGCCAGCACCTTTTCCCGTTCGATCAGCCGGACCAGTTCTCCAGCCGGTGTTTCGGTTGATTCCCCGTCTTTCAAACAGGTCCGGGCCGCCTCGATTTCCGTTTCCAGCCGGGTGATGTCCCGAGTGGCGTTGTTTCGGTCGAGAAGGGCCTGATCGAAACCGGGTTTGAGATCGAGCAGGCGGGAGACCTCGGGATCGGAATCACGCCCGGCCGCCAGTTCCAACCGGTCGAACATGGCGCCGATCTCGGCGCGGATGCTTTCCAGGTCATCCTTGTCACGGTCGAGAAATCCACGGTCCCGGTCCCGGGTGCGGTGGAGCTCGCGAATTCTTTCCTGGCGTCGGGCCAGATCCTCCAGAAGCTGCTCCGCTTCTTCCGGGCCGGTGACAGGCTGGACCCCGGACGATTCCAGTGTTGCGTTGAAGGCAGCGAGGGCTTCTCCCTGTTGCCGGAGACAGGTGGCCAGGTGATCCTTCTTCCTGGCCATCTCGATCTGTTTGTCCCGGACCAGGGCCCCGTGGCCGACATGACGGGGTCGGACGGCCAGCCCCAGCAATCCCGCGCCGGCAAGACCGCCTCCGGTGATGAGGAGCATCAGCTGCAGAGAGCCGGCCGTGGAAAAAAGCAACCCCGCGGCCAACAAAGCCGCTCCGCCTGCTGCGGCGAGTATGAAGGGAAGAACGGCCTGCTTATGGGGTGTTTCCTTCAGGACCTCGATGAGGTGGGGGTCGTTCGCGTCCCGCTCCGCTTGGCGAAGCTCAGGTCCGAGTTGCACCAGGGTCCGGAGTTTTTTCTTCAAGAGATCCAGCGGCGGATCGGTCGTCCCGTTTCCGGAAGATTCCGGATCGGCAATTTCCTTTTCCGTGGCGGCCAAGGCGGAAGTCAGCTTTTCCATCCGGTGGACAAGTTCGTTTTCCCTACGGCGGAGATCCTCCAGCTTGATGGGATCCTCGTCACGGACCTGCCGCGTGCCGGATGGTAAATCCGCCAACCGGGCCCGCGCATCGGCCTGTAGGGTTTTCCGCTCCGCCAACTCCTGAAGTTTGGCCAGGATGGTCAGCCTGTCGCGAGCCTGGCGGCCCAGGTTGCGTTTCTGTTTCAGTTCCTCCAGATCGACCTGATCCGCGGCCAGACTCCGTTGATGGGCCAACCGGTCCGCCACTTGTCCATTGGCGGCTTTCAGGGCGCGGTTTTCGGCCTGGCCGGTCTTGAAATCGAAGAAGCGGTCACGGACGCCGTCCAGGTCGAAACCGCCGGTCATGTGGCGGCGGATTTCCCTGGCCAAGGGGTCGTCACCCCGTGCGGGTTGAAGCAGGTCCAGAACACCCAGCCGGTAACGGATCGCCAAGTGGTCGGGCCCCAGATCCGGCTTGGCGCCGCTCCACACCGGAGAATTCAGATCCTGCCTTTCCACCTTGAGCGTCCGGTCCTGCACCTGGAATTCCGCGGCCGCCTCGAAAGGCTTTTCGCCGTGCGCGCCGGGCCAGAGCAGGGCGAACACCGCGCGGCAGATCGAACTCTTTCCTATTCCGTTGGGGCCTGTCACCAGGTTCAGACCCGCGGCCGGCTCCAGGGTGAATGAATCCCTGATGCCGGGAGTTCGCAGGATGCGAAGCTTAGCCAGCCGCATGGCCCGCCTCCTTTTCACCGGCGGCCTGCGCGAGCAATCCCGCCAGAGCCAGTCGACCGGACCGCACAAGCATCAGCCTGATCTCTTCGCCGGGGAGCGCTTCATTCTCGTCGGGTACATCCTGGAACGCCCGGTCCCGGTCCACCCTGTCGATGGCCAGCCGCGCGGCTTCCACCAGTTTCGTGGCAAGGGCTGCCGGATCGGGGACACCCGGCACGGGCTTGACGGAATCTTCCAGCGTCAGGATCTGCCGGGCGAGCAGGCCAGGCGGGTCGTTGCCGGCGGCCAGCGACTCCAGATCTACCTTGGCGGAGACCCGATTGATGACCTTCTGGATGAACAGGACAGTTTTCTCGTGCCTGGTCACAAGCTGGTCGTAGTCCAGACCGCGCAGGGTTCGTTCCAGAGAGGCCGGGTCGTCCACGGCGCCGGTCAGGGTGATGCGCAGCCCCAGGGCAAGCGTGTTCTCCAATTCGGGTTTCAGCTCCGTGGCCAGCCGGGCCGTGCGGTGGGTCAGGTGACTTGCGAGCATTGTCGCGGGATCGTCCAACCCGGTGCAGTTCAATTCGCAATGTTCCCAACGCAGGGGCGCCAGGGGCAGGCGTCGCGCGGTCGGCTTTCCGCCGCCGGCCACCTGCACCAGGACCGGTCCGCGCATTGTGGTTTCCCCGGGGTCCAGTCCGGTCACGGATCCCAGGTAGAACGGTGCGCCGTCGGAAGGGATATCACCCGGCTTGTGCACGTGCCCCAAATACCAACCCTGGTAACCGATATTCCGCAGATCCACCGACCGCACCGGCGCGTAATCGCTGTGGGAAGCGTCGAGGTCGGCGTGAAGCAGGCCGAGGGTGATGCCTTCAGGACGCGGGGGAGCAGTGAGCAGGGGGCTGGCTGTGTGATGGCGGGCGGGGAATGACCAACCGGCTAGGTGGACGGTCTGCCCGTGGTCACCGGAAACCGCCAAGGTCGACCAGGTCCCGCCCGGTCCCAGCAGATGGAAGCCGTCGATCTCCGCGGCCAACCGGGGCAACACCATCGTGTCATGGTTGCCGGCCACCGCGGCCACGATGACGCCCTGTTCGACCAGTCTTCGCATACCCGTCGCCAGGAGGCCGTAGGCTTCGAACATGGCGTTGCTGCTTTCGACCAGGTCCCCGGCCAGAGCGACCGCATGCACCTGGTGGCGGAGGGCGGCCTCGACAATCCGTTCCCAGGCCGCGCCTGGCCCGAGGTCCAGAAGATTCATTCGCCCCTGATCCAGGACGGCCCCGGGCACACGGGACGGCAGGCGGCCCAGGTGCATGTCGCCGACGAACAGGATCCTGACGGAAGAATCGGGGGGCATCATGAAGCTCCAGATAACAAGGGGAAACCGGTCGGCCCAGTATGAGCCGACCGGTTCGGGAAGTCCAGCCAATCCGGGCGATACCCGGGTTCGGAGTTACCCCACCAGATCCAGGATTTCCAGGGAACGGTCCATCTCCTCGTGGATGCGTTCGTGGTATTCCATGGTATCTTCCAGGGTCATTCCCAGCATGCGCAGGGCTTCGGGATCGCAAACTCGCGGCCCACGGGCCCCGGGCGCCCCGTACCCCAATTCGTAGGCCATGAAGTCGGCCACATGGACCAGGGCGGTCAGTTCGGGGGCGCTGGAGGAGGCGCCGGGTTTGTGATGGAACTGTACCGCATCGACCACGCCCGGTGAGAATTTCCAGCTGCGGAACACGGTCTTGCCGATGGTGCCGTGATGGATGGGAAACAGCTTCTTCTCGGCCTCGAACCAGGAAAGGTCGTCGTCGTCGGCGGTCACGCAGATCTCGTCGAAGTCGGAGGAGAAATAGTTCTTCTCGATGAGCTTGCCCACGTCGTGCAGCAGACCGGCCACGAAGGCTTCCTCGCGGTGGTGCAGGCGCCGGTCCTCGGCCAGCACCTTGCTGATGCTTGCCACGGCGATGCTGTGCTCCCAGAACTTGATCATGTCGATGCCCTCGGAGCCCTCTTCATCCTTGAAGTAATCGAACACCCCGCTGGCCATGGCGGCGCCTCGTACGGCCCGGAAGCCGAGAATCACAACGGCGCGGCTGATGGTCATCGTCTTGGTGCCCGAACCGTAGAGCGCGGAGTTCACCAGATGCAGGATCTTGGCCGACAGGGCCTGATCCTGGGTGATGATCTCGGCGATCTCAGGAACGGACACGTCCGGATCCTGCAGCTTGTCGAACAGCTTCTGGTAGATCGCCGGTAGGGTCGGGATGTCGTTCACCATCCCCTTGAGTTCACGGGGATGGATATCCAGCAGCGATTTCTCGAGCACCGTGGACATGGCGCGCTCCTTCGCACGGTTCATTCAAACAGTGGTTCTAGTGGGGATATCGGCCGGTTTGACGGGAAGTTGAACCAAAAATGGGGAGAATCAGGCTGTAAAGTCCAGCCAGGGGCCATCAGGACGGATTTCGGCGGCTTCGCCGACAACCGCAACGGCCAGGGCGCCGAATTCGGTGAGAAAAACGATCATTTCATCCAGACGGTCCGGCGGGACGGAGATCAGCAGCCCGCCGCTGGTTTGGGGATCGTTCAGCAGGCCGATCATGTCCTCGCCCATCCCCTCGGCGTAGTGGATGTCGTTTCCGGTGAAACTGGCGTTGGACCGGGTGCCGCCGCAGGTGAAGCCCTCTCCGCACAGCTCGACGGCCTCCGGCAGCAGAGGCAGGGCGCCCGTGTCGATGGTCAGGCAGACATTCGATCCCCTGGCCACCTCCAGGGCGTGGCCGGTCAGACCGAAACCCGTGACGTCGGTGGCGGCGGTGGCGCCCAATTCGAACAGGTGGATGCCGCACTTGTTCAGGGTGGTCATGCAGGTGACCAGGGCTGCGAATCCGGCCTCGTCCACGCGATCCTTCTTCACGGCCGCCACCAGGGCGCCGGTGCCCAGGGGCTTGGTCAGGACCAGCTTGTCGCCGGGTCGGGCGGTGCAGTTGCGCAGGATCCTGTCCGGATGCACGGCGCCGGTCACGCTCAGCCCGAACTTGACCTCGTCGTCGCGTACCGAGTGGCCGCCGGCCACTGGACAGCCGGCTTCGGCGCAGGTCTCGGCGCCGCCGGCCAGGATCTCGCCCAGCACCCAGTTCGGCAGCCCCACCGGGGGATAACCCAGCAGGTTCAGGGCCATCAGGGGTGTGCCGCCCATGGCGTAGACGTCGCTGAGGGAATTGGCCGCGGCGATGCGGCCGAAGGTGCGGGGATCATCCACCACCGGGGTGATGAAATCGGCTGTGGAAATCACGGCCTGGCCGGGGTTGATGCGGCAGACTCCGGCATCGTCCGCCGTGTCGAATCCGACCAGCAGATCCGGATCTGCGGCGGCCTTGATGGGCTCCAGTATTTCAGCCAAGTCCCCCGGACTCAGTTTCGCAGCTCAGCCGGCGCTCTTGGCGAAACGGGTCAGGAAGACCTTTTCTTCGAACGACATCGCTCACCTCCCTTCTGGATGTTGGCAACAAGGTCGCTCCGGTGCGAGGGAGTGTCAATCAGAAGGCCTCGCCAATACTGATGTAGATACCCTGGTCGTGCTTGCCCCAGGCGTAGTCCACGCGGGCGTTGATCTTGTAGGTCTCGATCATGCGGAAACGCAGGCCGAGCCCCGCGGCGGGCAGGGCGTCGCCGGTGGAAAAGCCGGACCAGTTTTCGTCCACGAAACCCACGCCGGCAAAACCCACCGCGCCCCAGCGTCCCCAGAAGTTCCAGCGGAACTCGGTTTCCAGCGTCAGAAGTTGGTCGCCCCGATGGCGGCCGTTGGAGTAGCCGCGCAGATTCTGGTTGCCGTTGAGGATGGCCTGCCCGCTGAATGGCACGTCCCCGAAGGCCGATTCGGTGAGAATGCGCCCGGCGAGAACGCGGGTGGTGTCGCCCAGGGTGGTGTAGCCGGAAATCTTTACGATCAGCTTGCGGAAATCCCGGTCGGAACCCAAGGCGTCGTCGTAGATGTCGTAGCGTACGGTGGTGTTGGTTCCGCTGGTCGGATACATGATGTGGTCGCGGCCGTCCCATTCTCCAGTCGCCCCGAGGCTGGAGTAGAATTCATTGGGAATATTGGCCAGGTCGGGTTCGATGCTGACCTTGGCCGACCAGGCCAGGATTTCGGCCCCGAGGTAGAGCTTTCGCCAGGTCAGACGCGAGCCCTTGAGGTACAGAAAATCCGAGACGGTGTTGTAATCCAGGAAAATGTCCGGAAAATCCGGACCCGCGGCCGAGGGGTTGAACTGGTATTTGAAGGAACTGGAACCAAGAGCAGCCGTGGCTCGCCATTTGTCCTGGGCGAAGTGGAACCGCTGGAAGGCCATCCCGACCCAGGATTTGTTCTGGCTGTAGAACCCCACGATGCCCGTGCTCGAGGGAGGAAGATCGTCGTCGTACCGGTCCATCTTGTAGTAGACCATGCCGATAACCCCAAGGCTGAGCCCCAGCACATCGCTGTAGTTGGGGATGGGGATGGCCGCGAACTTCAGGTTCCGCTCGCCCTCCTCGAGGGCGTAGGCGCCCGCACCGCCGTCACTGTCACCGCCGGCCATTTGCGCGGACCCCGGGCACGGTATCAGGCACACCAGAATTAAGAAAACGACTGCAGCCGTGATCCCCTTCGTTCCTTGCCTGGTCATCGACCCCCCATTTTTTGTTGCGGTCAGCCCGTCTTGCCCTTGCTCTCGAGCTTGGCCCAGGAATCCTTCAGGGTGAACGTGCGGTTGAACACCATCTTGCCCGGCTGTGAATCCTTGCTGTCGATGCAGAAATAACCCTGCCGCATGAACTGGCACCGGTAG
>CBDURF010000133.1:0-9821 GCA_965369705.1 uncultured bacterium | reverse complement strand
CACCCGAAGGTCTTGACGCAGCGGTCCTCTTGATAATCTCCTCGTTCATCGATTTCGGGAAAAGGCAAATCGATATGACGGAAATTCCCAACTGTCGCTTGTCTCCACTGACGCCAAGCTCGTCGGGTATCGTCGCATCCGGCAACACGAATGTTACCAGAACTTCGCTGGTTGCGAGCAACTCTCCCGGTATCGTCTCCTTATAGAGCCGCGCTTGTGGTTCGGTCACCTCGAGTGTTGTCAGATTCGCATCATTGACCAGTATCTTCACGCGTTGCCGGTCCAATTTTCCCGGCACGAGAAAGGGACGCATCGCGAACAGGAAAACAACATCCTCGCCGGGAGCCTCAACCTGGAAGTGAAGATGGGCCCGGTTTCCGTCCGACCACTGACCATGGGACGAGGGCGCGGCCCAGCCCCGGCCCGTGAAGGGATCCGCATTGCCCTCCATGCCGAACTCCAGAACATCTCCCCAGGTGTAATCGGCGGCGGCTTGAACCACATCCACCACGCCCAGCTCACGCCAGCTGTTCGGGTCGAAAACCGGCCCCTCAACCACGAATCGCCGCAGAACCGGATTTTCCCGGTCTCGGGTCAGGTACTGGAAAAACCCACGCGAACGGCCCGCGTCCTCGGGTAGTTCAAGAAGCGAAGTACCCGCGTAGTTGTTCTCGATATTCAGTATGTCGGCGACAGTCGCAGGCAGGTCCGCGATGGATGATGGAACATGTGAGGTTTCCAGGGGTCCCGTCGCCCGGGGCGCCTTGACGGCCAGTAAGGTCGGCGCACGGCCTACCGGCAATTCCACGGCTTCCCCATCGATCACGGGTGGGAAATCACAGCCGTGGTCGCCCTGAAGGATGATCAGGGCCTCATCATAGACGTCCAACGCCCTGAGACGCTGGAGCAGATCCATAAAGACCCGCAGGGAATATCGGGCTTCGTGTTTGTAGCTTTCCCTGGTCAATGGCATGGGGCCGGGAGAGGGGCTTCCATCGGCCTTGACGCTGTAGGGAGGATGTGGCGACATGATATGAATGAAGTTGTACGATGGTTCCTCGAGAACCGGATCAATCTTGGAGATGTAATCGTTCAGAAACGCCCTCTGGTGGATGGAACGATGGGTCGGAGGGGTTGAAATCACGCCACTGATGCGCCACTGCCCGCTGTTGTGAATCCACCTCTTGGCGAAATGAGGAAGCTGCTTGAACAGACCGACGTCCAGTAGCTGGCCGGCCGCCTGACGCTGCCGGAAACCCCGGCTGCCGCCGAAGGTGTTGGGTACCCGGAAGTGATTGCTGTATCTGCTCTTGTCCATGCCCAGGCGGGGCAGCAGATTGACTCGATAGCCCGCATCGTACAACAGGTTCTGAAAACCCAGTTCGTTGATGCAACGTCCATAGTAGGTGCTCGGACTCTCGTTGCCGTCAAAAATCTCGGCGGAAAAAATCGCGGGAATGGCGAACGATGTGTGTGCCGCGACACCCAGGTTGTCCTGGTACAGAATGAAACCGTCCAGCTTGTCGCGGAGGTTTTCCTCGTCCACCAGCTCCTCGAACACGTCGGTCTGAAAAGCATCCAGCAGCAGGTGGACGACATTCCGGTTTTGAGAGTACTGGTAGATTTCCGCCGCCGGCAAATCGGCGAAACTTCCTTCCCGGTGCCAGAAACCCTCTTCGCTCCCCAAAGAGGTGATCAGCAGATATCCACCCTGCAACCCGATCAGCATCAGACAGATAAAACGCGCATGCCTGAACAACATTCCGGGGCGGATCAAGGCCCAGGCCAAAGCACCGGTCCACAGCGCAAGTTCCAGCCAACCTTTGGACTGATGACGGGCCCACTGCACATCGCCACCGTCAAAAACGCCGTAGTCCCAGACCAGGAGGTTGCCCTGTACATAAAGCAGCAGCCCGAGCATGGTAAAAAATGAGATGGACCGGGAATGGGTCCGATTCGGCAACAACCCGGGGAGGATCCAGAAAACGGCGATCAAGCCTACGGAGGCCGGCAGAAAGAAAGGCATAAGATCCAGCAGGCCGTGATCAAACTCGGCCTGATTGCCGCGGTACACGTTCCAGCCGGAGATCAGTCCAATTTGAAGACCCACCAACAGGGCGGGAAAAAACAGTCCCGACAAGCGCGCCTTCAAATCCTGCTGGTCCCTCTTCTTTTCCATCTCTACCGAATCCTCAACTCGGTTGCAGTGCAAAACAGCACCCTGTCCGGGCAGCTTGGATTCTCCCCGGTTCTACAGACATTGCTAAGGTAATACTCGAATCCAAGGAAGGAATCAACGGGAAGCGGAACACGAGGGCCCGCCCGTGGGCCAACCCCGGCCGCTTTTTCCCTCATCAAGGTCTGAAACCCGCCCGTGCCAGGAAATCCAGCAAGGTTTCCGCGTGTTCCTCGAACCGTTTCAGCGAGGTGTGGCCGGCGCCTGGAATGAACAGGAATTCCGGCGGATGACCCTCGCATTTCTTCTGGATCGCTTCCAGGTCCGCCGTCGGCACCGTCCGGTCGGACGACCCGTGCACCATCAGGACCGGGCAGGCCACCCGGCATACGGTGTTGATGGGAGCGATCTCGTCGTACCGGCGGCCGATCAACCACTCCACATAACGCAACACCGCGGGTACGGCCAGGTCCGGGATCCAGGCCTGCTTCATGAATCGCCGCATCATGCCCGCGGGGTGAGCGAAGGTCGCCAGGCTGATTACCGCGGAAATATCATCCCGCTCGGCCGCGGCCAGCAGGACTGCTCCGCCACCCAGGGAATGACCGCACAGGGCGACCGGACCGACGTGCTCCGGCTGCTGTTTGACCCAGTCGACCGCGCTGCCGAGGTCCGCGGCGAACTTGGGCAATGAGGAATGTCCGTCCATGTCGCTTTGGCCGTGGTTGCGGGCATCGAAGAGCAGAACATTCCGGCCCGACGCCAGAAAAGACTCGGCCAAGGGCAGCAGGAACTCCGCGTTGCCGCCCCAGCCGTGGATCATGACCAGGGTTCCGGCGGGACGCCCGGCCGGCAGCAACCAGCCGAACAACCGTTTCCCCTTGGCTGCAGGAATCCAGACCTGGCGAAAAGCCAGGCCCCGGTCGCCGGGATCCCCTTTTTCCGGAACCCGGGGAGCACCGAAGCCGCGATGGACCATCAGGAGCAGGACGGCCAGAACGGTCAGGCCGGAAGCCAGAACAATCGCAATGATGATGAGCGGATTGATACGAGCACCTTTCGTAAGCTTCCTGTCGCTACCATTTTATTCGTCCGCATTGAAAACCAACGATTTAACGCACCATGTCGATATCACCACTCACGACGAGACGACCGGATCCTTCTCCCGTCCCCGCCCGAACCTGTCCATGAACCGCTCCTTCAGGATGTACAGCAGCGGAATGTAGATCAGGGTCAGGAAGGTGCCGACGATCAACCCGCCGATGACCACCACCGCCAGGGGCGACAGCCGTTCCAGTCCGATGGATTGTTCGGTCGCGATGGGGATCATGCCCACGATGGTGGTGGTGGCCGTCATCAGGATCGGCCGGGTGCGCACGCGAATGGCCCTGCGCACCGCCTCCATCAGGGTGTGGTCCTCCCGGCGATAGGCCTCGACGAAGTCGATCAGGAGGATGGCGTTGTTCACGATCACCCCCACCAGGAGGATGAATCCCATGAAGGCCGGCATGCAGCCGTGCGAGTTCATGACCAGCAGCGCCCACACGCCGCCGATCGTCGCCAGGGGGACGGTGAGCATGATCACGATCGGTTCGATATAGGACCGGAAAATAATCACGAAGGTGAAGTACAGCAGAAGGACGGACACGATGAGAGCCTTGGCCAGGTTCCCGAACGCCTCGTTCATCTCCTTCATCTCCCCCTCGGAGGTGATCTTGATCCCGGCCGGAACATCCACCCCGGCGACGGCCGCCTTGCTCTGGGCATCCAGGAAGGACACCGGCGCCGTCGCGCGCAGGCCGTGGACATTGGTGGTGTAGGCCAGGTTGCTGCGGGTGATGATCGAGGGCTCGAAGACCTTCTCCGCCCGCGCCAGGGCGCCCAGCGGCACCTGCAAGCCTGCCGGGGTCCGGATGGGGATGGTCAGCAGGCGATCCATCGACTCGCGGGAAGCCGTATCCAGCCGGAAGCGTATCCGCACGCCGTTCTGGTTGAAGGTGCGCATCACGCTGACCGGAACGCCGCGGGAGGCCACGGCGACCTGGTACGAAACGTCCACCGGCGTCAGACCGTGCCGGGCGCATTCGTGGCGGTCGAAAACGAGGTGGTACTCGGGACGGTCCATGGACCACGAGCGACTGACCGACGTGAAGCCAGGACGCTCGGCCAGCCTCGCCGCCACCTCGGCCCCGACCCGGTCCAGCGTCTCGAAATCGTTGCCGGCGATCTGCACGTCGACCGTAGCGGCGATGCTGGACAGGGGCAAGGCGCCGTACTCGGTCACGTCGACGTTCTTCACACCCGGCAGCTTCCGGATCTCCTCGCGCAGCGTGTCCTCGAGCTCCCATACCGTCTTGTCCCGCTGGAACCGGTCGATGTAGTTGATGGTCATCTCGATCTGCTGGGTGGTCCGTCCGCCGCCGAAGGAGATCAGGCCGGCCTCCCCGCCGACGTAGGCGAGTTGTTCCAGCACGCCTTCCTGCCGCGCCACCACCGCCTCGATGGCCGTCAACAATTCCTCGGTCCGGGTCAGTGGGAAATCGGTTTCAGCCTCCACCTTCACCTGGACGATGCCCGTGTCCATGGGCGGCATCAGGTCCTGCCCCACCACCCGCATCTGGAGCAGGGACACCGGCAGCAGGATCAGGACGCCCACCAGGAACAGCACCTTGTGGCGGTTCGCGAACTCGAAGGTGGCGCCGAAGAAATCGCGGGCCTGGTCCACGAACACCCGCTGGAAACGGGTCGCAAGACGGTTCAGGAAAGCCAGGACGGGCCACTCCCGGCGGCCGGATTTGAGGATGATGTAGGGCGCGATCAAGGGGATGATGGTCACCGACACGACGAACGAGGACAGCAGGGCGATGGTCAGCACGATGGCCAGCGGGAACATGACCTTCTCCACGTAGCCGCCCACGAACATGATCGGCACCAGCACGATGATGGTGGAGAAGGTGCCCGAGAAGCTCGCCTGCATGATCTCCTTGGTCGACTCCCGGGCGACGGTGCGCAGGTCGCCGCCTTTGAGACGGTAATTCCGTTCGATGTTCTCCAGCACCACGATGGCGTCGTCGACCAGCAGTCCGAGGGCCAGGATGATCGCCGTCATGGTCACGATGTCGAACTGCATGCCGGTCAGCAGCATCACCGAGAAGGTGAGGAAATAGGTGAAGGGGATGGAGATCCCCGTGATGAGCGCCGAACGCACGTCCGCGATCAGCAGGAAGATCACCAGTACGGTGATGCCCATGGTGCCGAAGAGCGTCTGGATCAGATTGTTGATGGACTGGTCGATGATCCGTTCCTGGGAGTCGGCGATCTCGATCCGCAGCTGGGAGAACTCGCCGCTTATGCGCGGCAACTGCTCCTTGACGGCCTTGATGGTGGCCACCGTGTTGGCATCCTCGTGCCGCAGAATGTTCAGGGCGACGGCGGGCCTTCCGTTGAAGTGGAAGGCCGACGTGGGATCGCTGATGGTGTTGGTGATGGTCGCCACGTCCCGCAGATGCACCACCTGTCCGGCATGGGCCACGGGGATGTCCCCCAGCTGCTCGATCCGCTCCAGCTCGCCGCGGGTCTTGATGACGATCTGCGAGTTCTCGTCCAGGAGGAAGCCGTCGGGCACGTCCCGGTTGCCGGCCCTGATGGCCTCGAGCAGCACAGGGAACGGGAGGCCGAGGGCGACCAGGCGGGCCGGGTCGACCTGGATGGCGATCTCGCGCACGCTGCCGCCGAACACCTCGACGTCCGCGACGGCGGGAATGTTCAGCAGGACATCCTTCAGGTCGTTGTCCGCCAGCTGGCGAGTCACGGCCAAGTCCAGCTGGGCTCCCGGCGCCGGCGTGACCGCCAGGGTCATGACCGGTGCGGTGAAATCACCGATCTTGAAGATCTGGGGTTCCATCACGTCGTCCGGTAGCTGGGACCGGACCTTGTCGAGCGCGGCCATGACGTCGGTGACCGCCTCCTGCAGGCTCTTGCCGTACTCGAACTCGACGGTGATCGTCCCCACCTCGTCCCGGCTCACGGACGAGACCTTGCGCACGCCGCCGGACGACTGGCAAACGCGCTCGATGGGCCGCACCACGTAGGCGGCGATGTCACCCGCCGAGGCCCCGGGCTGGGCCACCAGCACCGCCACGGTGGGCCGCTGGGCCGGCGGGAAGAGATCGGTCTTGAGGGACACGCTGGCGTAGATCCCCATCACGACGATCAGCACCGAGGCCACGCTGACCAGGTGCGGATGCTGGAAGATCCGGTCCATGAAGCTGTTGTTGTTCATCGAACAGCTCCCCGGGGCGCAACGCGCACGCCATCGGCCAGACGCATCAGCAGGGAGTCGCTCCCGCGCACCAGGACATCCGCCGGCGCCAGGTCGCCCTGCACGGCCACGACCTCGCCGGACCGCGCCAGCACCTCCACCGGCACGACGCGGACCGTGTCCTCCTCGACCACATGCACCCTGGTCCGCGCCACCCCCTCGAGCACCGCGTCGGCGGGAACCAGCAGGACCCCGGCCAGCCGGTCCACCGTCAAACGGACCTCGACCGACGTCCCGAGGGGCAGTCCGAAGGGTGGATCCTCCAGGAGGATGTCCACCGTGCCTATACCGCCGGGGCCGACGGAGGGATGAACCCGTCCCACGGCGGCCTCGATTCGCTCCCCCCCGTGGACCAGGACGGCCGGGGCGCCGACCGTAAGGCGGGGCAGGTCGCTGGCGGCGACCGTGGCGGCGACCCTGCAGTAGGACGGATCCTCGACCCGCAGCAGGGGCTGCATGGCCGGGACGACATCCCCCAGTTGGACCTGCACGCTTCCGATCACGCCGGCGAAGGGGGCGGTCACCGTGTACAGGGACAGCTGCGCCTTCTGGGCGGCGAGTTCGCTTCGCAGGGCGGCCAGCCGCACTCTCGCCTCCTCGTAGCGGTTCTCCGACGCCTCCACCTGCTGGGTGCTGATGGCGTCGTTTTCGCGCAGCATGCGATCATTGTCCAGAGTGGCCTTGAGGTTCCGCACGGTCAGGCACAGGCTCTCCACCGAACGACCCAGGTTGTCCACGGCCGTGGCCGCCGCCAACCGGCCGGCCAGCGGAGCGTCCGGCGTGCCGTCCAGTTCAAGCAGCGACGCGTCGCGGACCACGCGGTCGCCCTCCCGGGCCAGAATCTCGCTGACCACGCCGCTGACCCGCGCACGCACATTGGCCTGCCGGTCCGAAGTGATCACACCGTAGCAGACACGCTCGCCCGCGAAATCCCCCCGTGCCACCGATCCGGTCGCGACGGGAACCGCGGCCACGACGTGCGCCCGCTGACTCATCAGCTGGCTCCTGCGCACGCGCACGAGCGACACCGCGGATACGAGTACCAGGGTCAGGATGATTCCCAAGATGATCCGGCGTCTCATCGGCATTCTCCCTCAATGGTCAGTTGCAGGTTGTTCAGGGCGATCAGGAGGTCGTGACGGGACTGTGTCAGGGCGGCTTCGGCCACGCGATGTCCGGATCGGGATTTCAGCAGGTTGTCGATATCTCCCCGGCCGGCATCATACCGCAACTGTTCGAGGCGGCTGACTTCGCCGGCTAGTGCGAGGGTGGTCTCCTGGGTGATGATGTTGCTGCGGGAGTTGGTGACGGCCGCCAGGGCGACCATGACCTCGGCGCGGATCCTGCCCGCGAGTTCCCGCACATCCAGGTCCGCGCTGCGGGCGTACAGGTCGGCTTTCCTGGTCAGGTTCCTGCGCCGCCCCATGTCCAGCAACGGCATGCTGACGGTGGCGTCGACGGACCACCAGGTGTCGTCGAAATCGATGGTGCCGCCGTGGGATCCGCTCAGCCTGCCGCCGATGCTGACCTGGGGCAGCCGGCTGCCGCCAACGACCTCCGCGTCGGCCCGCCGGGCCGCGGCGACGTCCTTCAACGCCTGCAGATCGCTGCGCCTGACCAGGGCCGAATCCACGAGGGCCGCGACCGGCGGCAGCAGGGTGTCGGCGGCAGCGACGTCGACCGGCGCCAGTTCGTAATGAGTCGTTGTTTCCTCGTCCGCACCCAGCAGGGCCATCAGGGTGGCGTACCCGGTTTCCCACTCCATCCGCAGCGACTGGGCCCTCGCGACGACGTTCTGCTGTTCGACCCGGGTCTTCAGCACGTCCACCCGGGAATACATGCCCGCCTCCCGACCCAGTTCGATGTGGTCCACCAGCGAATCCAGGGCCTCGAGTTCCTCCTGCCAAGCGGTGGTCCGGGCGTCGACGGACAGCAGATCGACGTAGGTCTTCAGCACTTCGTGCCGGACCCCCAGGCTGATCCTGTGCAGGTTCCGACGACTGGCCGCAGCGGCGAACCGGGCGGATTCACGGACCCCGCCCAGCGAGCCACCGCTGTAGATCGGCAGCCGGTAATCGAGACTCCAGAAGGCGTACTGCTCGTCGAACGGCATGTTGGCGGGGCCCGAGGCCATGATCTCCCGGGTGATGGGCCGCAACAGGGTGTCGTCGCCGTTCAAGGCCACACCGCCACGGACCATCAGTTCGCCCAGCCAGCGGTTCTTCTCCGCCTGCGCACCACTCTCTTGAGCCTCGGCGCCCGCCGCCACGGCCTGGACCAGGGGGTTGGCCGCCATGGCCTGATCGATGGCCTCGTCCAGGGTCAGACGCGCGCTCCCGGCCTGTCCGCCCATGGCCCCGGCGGCGTGAACCAGCAAGGCCGCCAGAACAAGTACTCCCGCGCATCGACTCATTCGATCACTCCCTTCAAGAAGACATCGAGGGCCGGCCGACTCGACTTTCCAAAGCCGACCGTCCCGGAACTGAGCAGAAAACGGGTGGTGAGAGCCTGGACGGTGCCCATGAAAACCAGGGCGGCCGCGGCCGGATCGACGGTGGAGCGAATCTCGCCCCGGGCGGCCGCCCGTTCCAGGTAGACAATGATGCGTCCCGTCTGGACGCGGAACATCTCCAGGAGTTCCTCACGGATCTCCGGATCGCGATTGAAGGCGGATTCCGAGAGGAACAACAGGGTCACCCCCCGCACCTTTTCGAGATGCTGCAGGAGCGTCTCAAAATACCGCGGCAGGAAGACGTCCGGCGGCTCACCCAGGTCGAACGGCTGGAAAATCTCCTCGATACAGGCCGACAGGCGCCGGATCATGCTGATGACCAGGTCCTGCTTGTTGCGGAAGTGCCGGTACATCGCGGGCTCGGTGAACCCCATGCGCCCGGCCACCTTGCTCATGGTCAGCTCGCTCAGGCCGCTCTCGATGATCAGCTCCATGGCCTGATCGAGGACGGCTTCCTTGCGGTTGCTGCTCATGGATCCCTCTCCTTTGATGTTAGTTATACTAAACTAACCTATCATTCCCTGCCGGGATTGTCAAGAAATCGCTGATTTCTCGCTCTCCCATCCACATTCGTGAGGAAAAATTATTGGAATTTAAAATTCTAAATTATTATTTTGCAATGAGTTATTCCTGAAAAGTGCCCCCGGGGGCACTTCTGGCGGCCGCCTGGGCGCCCCCCCAGCAACTGGACACTGGGGCCAAAGGGTTTGAAATCCCGCCAGACACAATTTCGGAGGCACAATAAATTTGAACCTAATCGTGCTCCACCAACCCCATCTCCAAAATGCTGGTCATATCGTCGTAGGTTGCGT
>CBDURF010000132.1:0-9885 GCA_965369705.1 uncultured bacterium | reverse complement strand
GCCAGGGTCGTAAAGCTCCAGGTGGGCGAGTTTGTGGTTTTCTCGCCGTCATCGCTGGCGGCGACCATCCAGTAGTAGGTGATGCCGTTGGTCAGACCCGAAGGCGTGTAACTGACAGCGGTCTGGTCCTGTGCCACGACCGGGGGCTGGGCGGCTGTACCGAAGTGGACCGTGTAGGTCAGGGGATCATTGTCCGAATCGGTGCAGGTCCAGTGCAGTTGCGGCGTGAGGGCAATATCCGTGGCCCCGTCGGCCGGGGCGCCCGACGCCGTATCGATGGCCGGCACGGCCGGCGCGTGGTTGGTGACCACGGGCGCGACGGGGTCGTCGTCCCCGCAGGATGCCAGAAAGACCGTCAGAAGCAGCAGGGCCAGGACGAGGATCCCGGACCGCATGTGGTTGTTGTTCAGCCGATTCATCGTGTCTCCTTGTTCTCGGGGAATGGCCCGAAGCCCGGCCATGGGGCATCATGTCTACGAACACTCGTTATCGATTGAAATGGTCCCTGATACCGGGAAATCACATCGGCATGCAATTTTTTCATTTTTTCCAATGGGGCAGGTTGGGCGGTGACCTGAATCCGGCCAACCACTTATGGTCCAAAGAATATGTTTTTTATCCCTTATTCTGGAAAACCGACCAGCCGGAAGCGATGTTATGGAAAACCAACCAACTGCAAGAAAGCTGAGGTTACTGGAGTGACATTTTTGCCCATATTGAAAAAACTGTTCGGTGGCGGCGAAACACCTCCGCAGAGTGCAAAAACAATGAGCCGTAATGCCCGTTGTTGGTGCGGAAGCGGCAAGAAATACAAGCAGTGTCATTTTGAAAATGATCGGGGATATTTTTCGGCAAAGCAGAATGAAGCCTGCCAGGGGCCTACTTGACGACGCTGATATTGCTGGGGAGTTTCTCCAGTTGGTACAATCAGAAAAAATGTCTATCGGTTTTGTTGTGCCTCTGAAATTGTGTCTGGCGGGATTTCAAACCCTTTGGCCCCAATGTCCAGAGGTTGGGTTTTTCGTCCGGGCAGCCGGCAAAAGTACCCCCGGGGGCACTTTTCAGCGATAACCCATTGAAAAATAATAGTTTAGTATTTTGAATTCCAATATTTTTTCCTCACGTATGTGGAAGGAAGGGGGAAAAAAATCCAAGTTGAAACATTAATCCGGCCTGTCTCCTTCCCAGACACAATTTCAGAGCCACAACCAATTCATTACATCTACGCTCTTGGTGAGTCCGTCATTCGGCGTGGGAGTCCAAATTTCTGGGCTAGGGTTGATTCATGTTATGATTATTTACGGACATAACCGGATTCCGACCATTGAGGCGAAATATGATGCCCTGGATATTGATCCGTTCTCTGCTGATAACCGTGTTCTTGATTTTGCTGGCCGTGATGCTGTCGGCAATAATCCCGTCGGTCCCGGCCTCGGCCGCTGAGTACATCGTCACCGGTGACTGGCGCCAGATCGAGGACTATTTCCTGCCCCTGCCGCCGGGCGCCGAAGAAGGCGCCATCGGTATGGCCGTCACCGCGGATCGGCCCATTGATCTGGTGGGCTCCGATCCGGCCTTCGTCAGGGAAGATGCCTTCACTTTCACCACGGTATTCCCCTGGAACTGGACCGAGCCCCGGACCCCGGGATTCGTTGACGATCTGGGAGACACGACATACATCCTCGTGGTGCCCGGGCCTCCGCGCGACTTCACGCCCGAAGCCCATGACATCCCGGTCGTCAGCATCACCACCGACCGCACGGGTCTGTGGGATCCCGAGACCGGCATCTACGTGGTCGGCAACTACATCAACTTCGATCAGCGCGGCGGCGACTGGGAGCGCGAGGCAACCTTTCAGTATTTCGAACCCGGAAACGGCCTGGTGGTGGACGAACCGGTCGGTCTGCGCATCCACGGCGGGTTCAGCCGCTATTACCATCAGAAGGGCCTGCGGATCTACTTCGACGACTACGGAACGGCCGACCAGGTCGAACACATGTTCTTTCCGACCGGCCCGCCCACGTTCCGCCGCCTGATCTGCCGCGCCAACCGTTTCGACAGCGTGGCCATCAACACCAACATCGCCGAAGGGCTGATGGGCGGCCTTGGCCACGCCTACAGCCGCAACCGTTTCATCGCGGTCTACCTGAACCAGGAGTACTGGGGCGCGTATAATTTGCGCGAGCGCCTGGACGACGAGTTCTTCGAACACAACTGGAGCCTGGCGCAGAAGGGGAACTGGAACTTCATCAAGGACGGTGACGAGGAAGAAGGCAGCGCGGACGGCTGGTGGAACTTCCTGGCTTCATTCGGCGAGGTGACCGATCCGGCCGACCCGGTCTGGTTCGACGAGGTGCGCCGGACCATGGATCTGGCCAGCTACATCGACTGGCAGTTGATCAACTTCTATCTCGTGCCCGGCGACAACGGATTCGCCTGGAATCTGGCGCTCTACCAGCCCGGCAACCATCCCTGGCGCTTCGTGATGTGGGACGAGGATCTCATCATGCACCCCGACGACGTGGCGGCGGACATGTTCGCGTTTTTCACGTCGGATGGCCCGCAGCAGTGGGCCGAGCGTCAGGCCCCGTCTGATAAACGCCCCTGGACCAGCGAGCAGCAGGAGTGGCTGACGATGTTCCGTGCCCTGCTGGGCAATCCCGATTTCCGGTCGTTGTTACGCTCCCGCTACGAGTACCTGATCACCCGGGTCCTGACTCCGGACGCGCTGATTGCCCGTCTCGATGCGCTGAAAGCCGAACAGATGCCGGAGATCCCCGGCCAGGCGGAAAGATGGGAGGGATTCCAGGTCGATTGGTACGAAGTCTATGTCGAGCGCACGCGGCGGTGGATCATCGACCGGCACCCCCATTTTCTGGCTCACGCGGACCGCTTCTTCACCGAATGGCCCGCCCCCGATTGGCCGGGAACCTACGAGGGGCTTGTGATCAACGAGATCATGTCGGTCAACGAGGCAACCATCCCTGATGAAAGCGGCGACTTTGACGGCTGGCTGGAATTGTACAACGGTGGATTGATGCCCATCAACCTGACCGGTGTGGCGATGTCCACGGGCCTTTCCAGCTTGGCGTTCTGGGAGATGCCATCGGTCCTGATCCGGCCCGGTGAGCACAAGATCGTGTGGATGGACGGCCAGGAAGTCGAGGGCCCGCTTCATTCGCCTCTGGGCCTGTACGCGAGGGGCGACGTGATCAGGCTGCTTGCTCCCGCGGCCGCGGGGGGGAGGGAAATCGACCGCCGGGAATACGGCGAGATGCAAGCCGACCGGTCGGTGGGACGGTCCCTGGACGGCGCCGCGGACTGGATTTCCCAGAGCAGCCCCACGCCCGGGGAGCCCAACAGCGGCCTGATCGTGCATCCGGGCCCGGTACCCAGCGCCGTCATCCTGAGCGACAATTATCCCAACCCCTTCAATGCGGGAACCAACCTGATCTTCGGGGTGCCTGCCTACCAGAGGGTTCGGATCCAGGTGTTCGACGCCCGCGGGAGGCTGGTCGCCACACTGGCGGATGATTACCGGGACAAGGGATATCATCCGGTGCAGTGGAACGGGAAGGATGCCGCCGGCAGGGCAGCAGCTTCAGGAGTCTATTTCGCGCGTATGGAATCCGGTGGCGCGACTCTGACCAATACCATGACCCTGATCCGCTGACGATCTGATCCGGCAGGACCAACCTATTCGATTTCCAGCATGCGGGCTTCAATCCAGGCGGCGACCTGCTTGTTGATTTCACCGGGCTTCAGACCCGCCGGATCAATCACCGGTCCGACCACGATCGTGATGACGCCGGGCCGAATGGGCCAGCCGCTGCGCGGCCAGTAGCTGCCCGCGTTGTGGGCCACCGGGACCACCGGATAGCCACTGCGGGCGGCCAACATGGCGCCGCCGGGATTGTACTTGCCGCTCTGGCCGGGCAGGGCGCGTGTCCCCTCGGGAAAGATCACCACCCACAGCCCCTTCTTCAACCGGTCCGTTCCCTTCTCTATCACCTGCTTGAGGGCCTGGGTGCCCTTGGCCCGGTCGATGGCGATCGATCCGGCCAGAGCCAGTCCCCAACCGAAAAGGGGAATCCACATCAGGATCCTTTTCAGGACCCAGGTCTGCTCGGGAAAAACCACCTGCAGGGCGAAGGTCTCCCAGGCCGACTGGTGCTTGCACAGGATGATCCCGTTGGTGTCCGGGATGTTCTCCCGTCCCGTGACCTCGTGCGTCAAGTCGCAGGTGATGCGCAGCCAATCGACGGTGGTCCGGCCCAAATTGGTGAACAGGCGATTGCGCGCCAACTGGGGCAGAAAAAGGGCGATCACCAGCCCCGGCACCAGCATCAGGACGATGACCCCCAGGCCCAGGTAGAATGCCAGTGTGCGGATGAACAGAATCACTCGGTCGCCCCTGTCGCGGGAAGTCGGGCCGCCAAAAAGCCTCCGGTTGTCTGACCGTAATCTGACCGGAAACCCGGATTACGGCAAGTGAACATTTGGTTGGTGGTTCCGTAAATTATGGGATTGGGGACTACCCTGATGTATATTGGCACGGTGAATTTTCCAGGGAAAGACAGTCCCGCCGCACCGAACGATGGTGCGCCGATCAATCAAGGAGATTTCCATGAAGGCTACCGCGCGAGATTTATGCAAGCTCTTCATCCTGACCGGAATCCTGGCCCTGTTGCTGTCGGGATTCGCCCTGGCCGCCGACGATGAGGCGCCCGCCGAAAAGATCAAGATCAACAGTCTGGATGAGCTGCCCGTCCATACCTACCCGCTGGACGGCACGGTCGCCGAGCTGCTGGAAAAGCCCAAGCTGATGAAGGCCCTCAGGAAACAGTTCCGCGCCGACATCGAGTCCGATCTGGCCACCTACGAGATCACCGACGTCGCCACCCTGAAGGGTTTCTACCAGAACCTGGCCCTGCTCGATCTGGCGGCGATGGATTTCAAAAGTGCGCTCGGTCATTTGGACAGGATTACCGCCATGGAGGACAAGGAAGCCGCCAAATTGATGGGCGGCATGACCAGCAGGGCCTACATCGCCGCCAAGAATAAAGTGCGCGGCTCGGCCACCCAGGAGAAATTCCTCGCCGTCTTCGGCCGTGAACTGGAGGCCTCTCTCTTCGCCCTGCCGTACCGGGTGGTGCAGGACAAGGTCAAGGCCGACAAGGCCCGCGCCGAGTACATGAGCGAGAATCTGCTGCGGGGCGTGATCCAGGCCCAGATCGAACCCGCGGCCAAGGCCATGGGCGGGCTGAGCAGTGATCTGGCCGGCGCGGTGATCGGTATCCGTTACGCCATCGATCATCGTCTGGCCCTGAATCCGGCCATCGCCACGGTCTACGGCAAATACCTGGACGCCAACAAGGTCGAGAAGGCCGACATCTGGCCCCAGCGGGAAATGATCCTGCAGCCCGGGGAAGAGCTCGATACCATCGTGATCGGGATCTGGGATTCGGGTGTCGACGTGAACGTGTTCAAGGACAACATGTTCGTCAACGAGAACGAGAAGAAGGACGGTACGGACACGGACGGCAACGGGTTCGTCGATGACATCAACGGCATCGCCTACGATGTGGACGGGATGGCCAGCACGGATCTGCTGCACCCCCTCGGGGACCAGGACGGCAAGCTGGGTTCGGTTTTCCAGTACATGCAGGGCTTCATCGACATGACCGCGGCGGTGGAAAGTCCGGAAGCCTCGGCGGTGCGCACGAAGATGAAGAACATTCCCGCGGCCGAGGTGGGGGATTTTCTGACCACGCTCAGCTTCGGCGGGCTCTACATGCACGGTACCCACGTGGCGGGCATCGCGGCCGAGGACAATCCCTTCGCCCGCATTCTCGTGGCTCGCATCACCTTCGACTATCACCCCACACCACAGGCCATGACCCTTGAGACGGCCAACCGCCTTTCCGACGCTTACGCCGCCACGGCGCAGTACTTCCGCGACCACGACGTGCGCGTGGTGAACATGAGCTGGGGCTGGACCTACAAGGAGATCGAAGGCAGCCTCGAGGCCAACGGCGTGGGAGCCGATGCCACCGAGAGGGCCGCCATGGCCAAGGAGATGATCGGCAGCCACCGCGACGGATTGCACCAGGCGATGCTGGACTCGCCGGACGACCTGTTCGTCACCGCCGCCGGCAACGACGACAGCGACGTGGAGTTCGACGTGGTGATCCCCTCGAGTTTCAACCTGCCCAACCTCATGGTCGTGGGCGCCCTCGATCAGGCGGGGGACCCCACCAGTTTTACCAGCGGCGGCGAAAACGTGAGGGTTTACGCCAACGGTTTCCAGGTGGAGAGCTACATTCCGGGTGGCGAGACCATGAAGATGTCCGGCACCTCGATGGCCTCGCCCAACGTCTGCAACCTGGCGGCCAAGCTCGTCACCCGCAAACCCGATCTCAAGCCGGCCGAGATCGTCCTGATGATCGAGCAGGGAGCCGATGCTCATCCCGACCATCCGGACATCCTGCGCATGAACGCCAAGCGGTCGGGCATGTTGTTGCTGCAGAACCAGGACTGATCAATCTATTGATTCCATATGCCGGGTCGCCGCGAGGCGGCCCGGTTGTTACCGACTGGTAACCAACCGGATGACCACCACCAACATAAGGACCGCGAATACCCTGCGGAACATCACCGAACCGGTGCGGCGGTTGGTCCAGGCCCCGAGCTGGGCGCCGGGAATGGCCGTGATCGCCAGCAGGCCGGTCACCGGCAGGCAGGTGAAGCCGTGAAAGCCCCAACCCAGTGCCGAGGGCGGAGCTGCCGTCAAGTAGCCTATTGCGGCGGCGAGAGCGCTGAACACGATCACCGCCGATGATGTGCCGGCCAGCCACCCGGTGGGCACGCCCAGGATCAAGGCCAGGGCCGGCACCAAAACGACGCCGCCCGCCAACCCGCTCATTCCCGCCACCAGCCCCACACCGCAGCCGACCAGAAGCCCCTGCCACCAGCGGAACCGGTAGTCTTCCCGTTCGAGGATTTCCTTTTCGGTGAGCATCCGGATGGCGGCCACGGTCATCAGGCCCGCCAGGACCAGTTGCAGGAACAGCCCGGGCAGCACCACCGCGAGCCGGGCCGCCAGCCAGCCGCCGGCCATGCTGCCGGGAGCCAAGTAGGGCACCAGTCGCCAGAGCACCCGCCTCTGGCGCGAGTGCCGGACAATCGAAGAACTGACGCTGAACACCGCCACCGCCAGCGAAGTACCCATGGCGGCCTGGACCACGCTCTCGGTGGGCAGACCCCAGCCGCGGAACAGCTCCAGCAGGATGGGCACCATGATGATGCCGCCCCCGACGCCCACGAATCCCGCCGTGAAACCCGCGGCCAGTCCCAATCCCAGAACCAGCAGTACGACCGCGATCGTCAATTCCATCAGGGTCCTCCCCGGGAATGGACGAGGGCTTCGGTCCTGCGGCGCCCCATTTGGTGAGTAAATGCGGCCGCCCCGACGATGAGCAGCCCGCCGACGATGCTGGCGGTGTCGAGGCGTTCGTCCCAGATCACGAAACCCAGAATCAGGGCGAACAACACGTGCAGATATGTGAATACGGAGATACGGGACGCCCGAGCGTGGTGATAGGCGAAGGTCAGACCGTACTGTCCGCCGGCCGCGAACACGCCGGTGCCGAGCAAGGCCAGCCATTGCCAAGAGGTGGGCCGCGGGGGCGAGACGATCAAGAACGGAAGGGTGGCCAGGGTCGAGACCAGGGAAAAGGTGAAGATGATCCGGTTGGGACTCTCGCGGCCCTTGAGCGCCCGGATCAGGGTGTAGGCCAGACCTGAGAGCAGACCTGAGGCGAAAGCGCCGACGGCGGGCAGCAGTTCGTAGTCGAAACTGGGTTTGATCACCAGCATGGCGCCCAGAAAGGCCGCGATCAGGGCAGGGATGAGGACGCGGTCGAATGGTTCCTTCAACAGGACCACGGCGAAAACCAGCACGAAAAACGGCGAGGTCTTGTTCAGCAGGGAAGCATCGGCCAGACTCAACTTGTCCAGGGCCAGAAAATACAGGAGAACCCCGCCCAGACCGCACAACGATCTCGCAATGAGCAGCTTGGCGTGAGGTGTCCGGCCGAAGGGGTTCTCGCGCATGTTCACCGCCACGGCGCCGGTGATGCCCAGGGTCACCAGGTTGCGGAAGAATACCTTCATGGTCACCGGCACGTCGCCGGCCAGTTTCACCGTGGCGGCCATCAGCGCGAAACAGAGCCCGGACACAACCATCCAGGCCATGGCCCGCGGCATGTTGTCGAGGGATGCCAGGCGATCGGATGCGCTCAAGACGGAGTTTCCTTTTTGTGACCAGGGAGCTATGCTGACGATTCCCGAGCGAGTTGCGGTTCAGCGGCCGAGGCCGTGATCCGCACTTCGTTGCAAGGTATAGCCGCGGCCGACCCGCGTAAAGGAAACCGGCGCAAGTCATGCCCAGCCGACCGAACGGTAAACACCTGAACCTGGACCACCTCGACGAGGAACTCGCCGAGGTGCTGACCCGGGTCTCCCGCACGATCGCCGCAGCTGGAGGCCGGGCCTGGCTGGTCGGCGGCGTGGTCCGTGACGGATTTCTGGGCCTTTCCATCAGCGACCTGGACCTGGAGGTCTTCGGCCTGCCCGCGGTGGATCTTCGCGCCGTCCTGGAGAAGGAATTCGAGCTGGATCTGGTCGGGCAGTCCTTCGGCATCATCAAGTTGCGCCGATGGCCCATCGACATCGGCCTGCCCCGCCGCGAAGCCAAAATCGGTCTGGGTCACAAGGGCTTCGAAGTCCACTCGGATCCCGGCATGTCGTTGAAAGAGGCGGCCGCCCGGCGCGACTTCACCCTCAACGCCGTCTACTGCGATCCCTTGACCGGCGAGGTGGAAGATCCTTTCGGCGGCCTGGACGACCTGGCCCACGGCAAATTACGCCACACGTCACCCGCTTTCGGGGAAGATCCCCTGCGCGTGTTGCGCAGCATGCAGCTGGCGGCCCGGTTCGATCTCGAGGTCGTACCCGAAACGGTGGAGATCTGCCGGAGCATCGAGCCCGAAGGACTGACCAGCGAAAGGATCTTCGGGGAATGGACCAAGCTGGTCACCCTGGGGAAGGTGCCTTCGCGCGGGCTGGCTTTCCTCAAGGAATGCGGCTGGTTGCAGTACTTTCCCGAGCTGGCGGCTTTACCCGGGGTTCCCCAGGATCCCGCCTGGCATCCGGAGGGCGATGTCTGGGTCCACACCCTGCACTGCCTGGACGCTTTTGCCGCGGAAAAGGTCGGCCACCCCTGGGAGGATCTGGTGGTGGGCCTGGCCGTGCTGTGCCACGACCTCGGCAAGCCCGACACGACCACCAGTGAAGACGGCGTGATCCGGTCCCTCGGACACGAGGAACGCGGTGTGACCCTGACCGAGGAATTCCTGGGCCGGATGACCAGCCACCGGAAGCTGCTGGCCGAGGTGACACCTCTGGTCGCGGAGCACATGCGACCTTCCACCCTGTTCAAGGCCCAAGCTTCGGACGCGGCGATCCGGCGGCTGGCTGCAAGGGTCGGGCGCATCGACCGGCTGGTCCGCGTGGCCCGGGCCGATGTCCTGGGCAGGCCGCCTTTGGCCTCGACCGAATACCCCGCGGGAGATTGGCTGCTGGAAGGCGCCCGCCGCCTGGATATCGAGAACCATCCGCCCGAACCCCTGGTCCTGGGCCGGCACCTGATTGACCTGGGTCAGAAACCCGGCACCACTTTCGGCAGAATTCTCGCCAAATGCTACGAGGCCCAGCTGGCGGGGAAATTCACGACGGTAGAGGCGGGGATCCAATACGCGGGGAAGCTACTCAAGAACCGTTGAGTTCCATCAGGAAATCGACATTGACCATATCGGGGTGCAG
>CBDURF010000131.1:0-10176 GCA_965369705.1 uncultured bacterium | reverse complement strand
GCACCTGGGTCAGGCACGGCAGCTTCGGTCCGGGAATCGAATAACCCGGTATCAGATATGAAAAAGGGGCGGCCGGCCGGCCGCCCCTTCCGTTTCCCCCTGACACTACATTCTGGTTCCCGGCAACTTCTCCGGAAGCATGGGTTCGTCGTGACAATCCTCGCAGCTGGGCTGGGCGCTGAAGTCCATCTCCAGGTGGCAGTCGCTGCAGTCCATATCCAAGTGATCTTCGCTGAGGCTCAGACCGGTCACCTTGTGGTCGAAGGCTCCGGCCTCCCAGTGGATGTGGCAGGAGGTGCACTTGTCCGACGGCGTGCGGAAATCCTGAGGTGAGCCGTGGCAGGTGTTGCAGGCCACATCGGTGTGATGGGGATCCAGGGACCAGCCCGCCGTCCTGCTGTGTTCAAACATCGGCTTGGCCTCATCGGTGTGGCAGAATCCACAATCCCGTTCCCCGTGGCAGGCGCAGCAGGTGGTCAGGTGATTCAGGCCCTGGGGTTGGGCCTTGCCCGTGTCGTGGCACCGGCTGCAGCTGTCGCCCCGATGACAGTCCACGCACTTGAGTCCGAACATGTCGACATGGTCGTTGTGATGGAACGTGACCAGCGCCCCCTTGTCGTAATCCGTTTCGTAGGTGTAGGTGGAAGTCGCCTCGATCTTGGGGTGGGGAATACCCACGATGTCGGTGGTGTCCGCCGGCGCCGAGCCGATGCCCTCGTGGACCTGTTCGTGACAGAACCCGCAGGCGCTTTCGTGGCTCCAGTCCCGATGGCAATTCATGCATTGCCGGTGATAGGCGCCCTTGAGGGCCGGCTGGTTCAGGCTGACCGGTCCCTTGGTCTCGTCGTGGCATTCCCGGCAGGGGGGAATGACCCCCGACTGCTCCGAGTAGTGATGGCAGTTCTCGCAACCACCGGTCATGTTGGACATGTCGGCGTGGAGCCGGTGGGCGAAGACCACCGGTCGGTAAAGGTCCGCCAGCTGGTCGATGATGACCATCTCCGGTCCTTCATCCGCCTCGTGTTGGCCGTAGAAATGGCTGCCGTGGCGGGGGCAGTGGACAAGGCAGGGATCGTCCGGGGTGGGGTGCTGGCACTTATGACAACTCGCGCAGGCGGTCACCTTCTCGGCCGCCGGTGCGTGCATGGGGTCGTCAGGATGGGCGGGGTCCACGACCTGGTCCGCGGCCAGGGTCGGGATCGCAAACAGGATCAGCCCAAGAAGCGACAAGCGGAAAATTGATGAGTTACGCATGTTCGACCTCCTCCTCCGCAGGCAGGACCGGGAAGATGAATACCCAGATCCGGTAGAGCAACACGATCAAGGAGATCATTCCCACGGTCAGCATGATCTCGGTCCAGGCGGGGAAGTACTGGCCTTCGGAGAAGGGCGGGATGTAGCCGGTGATGAAGACGTTGAACCGGTTGAGTACTACCCCGAACACGACCATGGCCGCGGCCGAAAAGAGCCAGACGGGATTCCGCCGGAGACGGTGGCTGAGGAACAGGAAGGTCGGAATGATCACGCCCACGCCAATTTCGATCCAGAACATCATCGCGCGAAAATTGGCCTCGAACATGAAATGGAAGGCGTCCCGGTTGACCAGGTCGATGATCCTGGCCGCGAAGTAGACGGTCAGCAGCAGGGGAATCATGCGGGCCAGGGGGCTGAGTACGTGCATCTCGATGGGACGCTTGAAGGACCGCGAGGCCAGGATCGATTCGAAGATGGCCATGGACAGACCCACCGCGAAGGCCGACAACAAAAACAGCAGAGGCAGCACCGGAGTGAACCACAGGGGGTGGAGCTTGCTCGGGGCGATGGCCATCAGGGTGCCCAGCGAAGACTGGTGCGCGCAGGACAGGACCACGCCGGCGATGATGAAAAAGGTCATCACCCGGGCCAGGGTCTTGTCCAGGATCCGCAGGAACCCGTCCAGGAACCCGTTCATCTTGCCCAGCACGCCCGGCAGGTTCACCCGGCCGATGAAGCGTTCGCAGACGATGGGCAAAAACTCGATGTACAGCACGGTCAGATAGATCATGACGCACATGCCGACCTCGAAGAGGGCGGAGTTGCCCTGCCACATCGAAGGCATCAGAACATGCCAGATGTTGTAGTAACGGCCCAGATCGACGCAGACCCCGAGACCCACGAAGGTATAGCCGATGGCCGCGGTCAGCAGGGCCGGCCTGACCAGGACGTGGTACTTCTCGTTGTTCATGACATGGGCGATGAAGGCCATGGTGAAACCGCCCGCGGCCAGGGCGACGCCCGAGGCCACGTCGATGCCGATCCAGATGCCCCACGGGTACTGATCGTTGAAATTGGTCATCGGTCCGAGGCCCAAGAATAGACGGGTCACCAAGGTGGCCACTCCGGCGGCGGCCAGGATCGCCACCACGATCACCCCGGGGGTGAAGAAGGGGACCGCCGAGTTGCCCGCCAACGGACGGGCCTCGTGGTGAGCGTGGGGCGGGTTGTCCACGAAGGCCGTGTTGTTCAGGAGGGCCGCGTTGTCTTGTTGCATGGAATCAGCCATTTTCGTCCTCCTTTTCCTTCCGCTTGTCGCCGGACGATTTCATCAGGATGCTCAGGATTCCGAACAGCATCAGCGGGCCGGTGAATCCCTTGAAGATCCCGTGCTGAATGGTTTCGGTGATCACCGCTGGGCTTTCGTCGGGAAGATCCGGGATGCCGATCTCCGTGGCGGGCCGGTCGGTGATCATCAGCCAGGAGGTTCCGCCGGCGATGCTTTCCCCGATGACCTCGGGATAATACCGGCCGGGGTTCTCCATGATCCGCCTGTGAGCGAGTTCCAGCAATTCGGACCGCCGGCCGAAGACCAGGGCTTCCGGCGGGCACATCTCCACGCAGGCGGGAGGGCGACCCTCGTCCAGGGTCCGCTCGGTGCACATGGTGCATTTCATGACCATGGGCGTGAGGGGATTGCTGTACTCGTAGGCCGGAATCTGGAACGGGCAGGCGATCATGCAGTACCGGCAGCCGATGCATTTCCAGGCGTCGTAGATCACCGGGCCCTGGGGGGATTTTACCAGAGCGCCCACGATGCAGGCCGAAACACAGGCGGGATGCTCGCAATGCAGGCACTGTACCTTGACGTCGAGGGGCTGGCTGGTGCCGGCGGGTGGAGAGTAACGGTTCACCACGGTGTACGACTCGGCGTGCGGCCGCCGCATCTCATCGAACACGCTGGTGTCGCCGTAGGATTCCAGATCCCCGTGCGGCAGTCCGTTCTGTTCGGCGCAGGCCCATTCGCAGCGGCGGCAACCGATGCAGAGGGTCGTGTCGGTCAGGACACCGAGTCTGTCCGGATCCAGTTTGGGATGCGGTGCGGACGCTTCGGCTCCGACCGCGGTCAAGGCCGCGGTGCCCGCGGCCGTCCCCGTGATTTTGAGAAAATCCCGACGACTGACCATGATGTAATCCTCCTCGTCACTTCACGTCCGAACCTTTGTCCGGACCGCCTTGTTTCGCCCCGGCGGACTGCCTGGGTTTTCTTTTCTTTTCCGGCATGGTGCACAGGCCCTTGCAGGATTCGATCACACAGCTTTCTCCACAATTTCCTCCGCATTGGAGGCAGATCACTTCGGTGTCCTGTTCCTCGGCGAGAGTGAATATGATGACCCTTTTCACAAGATCCAGGAGATCCTCTTTTTCCCGGCGGGAGAATTGATCCATCAGATGTTTCTGCTTTTTGCCGAGGATCCGGTCGAATTCCTGGAGGACGTCCAATCCATCCTCGAGAAGGATGATCTCCAGGCTGCGCCGGTCCTCGGGTTTGGCCTGCCTGGCCACCATGTTCAGTTGCTCGAGCCGGTCGATGTTCTTGCTGACGGCGGCACTGCTGATGTCCAAAAGCTTGGCCAGATCACTGATCTGGAAATCACCGTCGGTGGACAGGATCCTCAGGATGGTGAACTGGTTGCGGGTCAGGTTGATGGGACTGGCCATCTGCAGGGTGCTGCGGTGGCAGATTTCCCCGATGACCTGGGCCATGATCCTGATGTTTTCGCTGAGTTCCTTGTCCAAGGCGCCCATGTTTAACCTCGTTTAATGTTAACTAGGTTAAATACTATCCGGCGGCAGGGAAATGCAAGGGAAATATTGGAAAAATTTTTCCTAACTAGTTGAATGACAGCTAATTACTAGTGATGCACTATGAGTTGCCAAAAATATATCAGGGTCGAAAATCGGGAATTATTGGTGAAAAAGACAACATTGATGTTCAGATTCAGCGGGGAACGGAGATCGGTTTGCCGTCGACATCGACGTTCACATACGTAACCTCGGCCTGGGTCACCGCAACCACTTCCCCGTCCAGGCGCCGGGTGGCTTCCACGGTGACCAGCACCTCAAGGGAAGTGCGGCCCGTCTTGATGACATCCGCGTAGAAACTGACCAGGTCGCCCACCTGTACAGGCTGATGGAAGACGACCTGGTCCATGGCGACGGTGACCACCTGACGGCACCCACGCCGGATCGCGCCCACGGCTCCGGCCTGATCGATGTAACTGAGGATCACCCCGCCGAAGATGGTGCCGTGGTGATTGGTGTCCCGGGGCATCATCAATACCCTGATGGCTGCGTTGCGATGGTCCCCGGGCATGACTTTCATTCCTCCTAGAACGAGATCCAGAAGGCGATTTCAGGGTAGATGACGTAGTCGTCGCCAATCCCGTGGAAATCGTTGAATTTTTCGTACACCACACCCAGGGCCAGGTAGTTTCCGCCCTTGCGGTAGGCGATGCCGCCGCGCGCGCCATAGGAATCGTAATCTGAAAAGGGATCATCGACGTAGGTCTGACGCCAGAAAGCACCAACGTAGGGCCTGATGGGACTGATCTGCCACAGCACGTAGCGGACCTGGGGTGTCACCTTCCAGATATTGGGGTCGTTCAAGAGCCAGCCCTCCACGTCCACCCCGACTTCCAGGCCGTTCAGTACGTAATAGCCCGCTCCGGCGCCGAGAATGAAGTAGGTCTGGCTGTAGGTGTTGCCCGCGCCGCCGTAGAAACCGACGCGGATCTTGCCCTTGCGGAAGGGGCCGGGATCCGGACCAGGCTTGGGAGCCGGCGCAGGAGCAGGGGCGGTTTGGGAAACCGTCTGATCGTCCTGGATTTCCGGCTCGTCCTGGGCCAGGGCGGCCGGGACCAGCAGAACCAGGACGAGGGCGGTCACCAGCAGGGCGCCGGCCAAGGCCTGAAATCGATTACGTTCAGCCATAAATTCCCTCCCATGGAATCAGGTTGGATGGAATTGAAGTCGGGAAAAACCTATCATGAAACAGGATTTTATGCTCCTGCAATATTCGGGGTCAAGCCGGAGCAGCTTGACCCGGTGGGAAATTCCGGTTTTGATGGTCCCGAAGGAAGCACTTCCAGTTTTGACAGGTTCAACCCGACGGAGAAGCCATGAAGATCACACTGTCCGTCCGTACGGCGATATCCGGCCTGATCCTGGCCGTCTTGACGGCCGGTTCGGGCCAGGCGGAAATTCCCGACACGTTCACCAACCTGAAGGTTTTTCCCGGGAATGTAGGGAAGCAGAAGCTCCTGGGCGTGATGCACGATTTTTCCACCGCCCTGGATGTGCACTGCACCTTCTGCCACATCCAGAAGACCCCTGGCGAATTCGACAGCATCGACTGGGCCAGCGACGGCATCGCAAAAAAGAACGTGACCCGGGGCATGATGATGATGGTCAGGAACATCAACGGCGAGTTGCTGCCCGGCGCCACGGGTGAACGGGACAGCAAGGTGCGGTGCATCACCTGTCACCGCGGGCTCAAGGATCCCCGGACCCTGGATCGGGTGCTTCTGGACACCATCGAAAAAGACGGTGCTGATGTCGGAATCGCCAGATTCCGCGAACTGAAAGACGAATTCTACGGGAAGGGCGCCTATGATTTCAGCCCCAGGATCCTGACCGTCGTCGCCGAAACGCTGGTCATGTCCCGCGGCGACATGGATGGCGCCATGAAGATGCTGGACCTGGGCATCGAGGTGAATCCGGACGACGTGGCCACCCACTTGATGCGGGCCCAGGCCCAGGTCGTCCAGGGCGACAGGGAGGGCGCGCTGGCCAGCGCGGAGAGGGTCCTGGAGCTCGATCCGGGCAATGAAAAGGCCGGCAAGATCATCGAACAACTTAACCAGTAGTCGGGCGAGGCATCGTGAAACGGCATTTCTCCCGCAAGTTCGCCATCGGTGCCGCTATTCCGGCGGCGCTGTTCCTGCTGATCCAGTTGATACCCGCGGCGCGGACCAATCCTCCGGTGAATGCGGACTTGGTTGCGCCCGCCCCGGTCAAGGACGTCCTGCGGCGCGCTTGTTACGATTGCCACTCCCACGAGACACGATGGCCCTGGTACAGCCGCATCGCGCCGTTTTCGTGGTGGCTGGCCGAACATGTGGTGGACGGCCGCGCGGACCTGAATTTTTCCCAGTGGCCGGTGTTTGATTTTGCGGCCCGGGAGCTGATCCTTCGCGACATGGAAAAGCAGCTGGTGGACGGCACCATGCCCCTGCGCAGCTATGTGCTGGGGCATCCGGAAGCCCGCATCTCGGATCGGGACCGGGAAATCCTGCTGGAATGGGTGCGGGCGGGATATTGAAGCAGGCAGGCGGCCGGCGGGGTCAACTATCCTGTTCCTTTTCTTTTCTCTGGGCTTCGGCGATGTCTTCGGCGAGCTCTTCCAGGCGGGCTTCGAGCATGGCCACCCGGCCCTCGGCCTTTTCCTTTTCCCCGTCTTCCTTGGCGTCCTTTACCGCCTGCCGGGCTTCCTTTAGTTTTTCCTCCAACTCGGAGCGCTCCTTGGACAGGGTGGAAAGGGATTCGGCGACCTCCGCCTTGTCGAACACCACGTCCACCGGAGCGGCATCGACCGGTTGATCCTTCTTGGCGCGGACCGGTGTGGGGATGAAGTTCCTTTTCGGATCGAAGTCCCGCAGGTTCATGAAATCGGGTGAGACGATTTCCACGTCTCCGCCATGGAGATTGTCCAGGATGGCCGTCCGCAGGCGGGAACGGTAGGCCAGCAGTTTTTTCGATTCCTCGAGCAGGCCCGCCACCCGATAGTTGACCGAGAAGTCGCCCAGGTCGAGCACCTGTACAAAGGGATCCTGAAGCCCGATTGTTCCGGCGGCTTTCAGGAGCAGCTCTTCGATCTTCGTGTGGGGGATGTCGTAACCCAGGGATACCGTGGCGCTGACCACGGTCCCGGACGACCTCACCACCGTAACCGGAGTGGTGGCCAGGAACATGTTGGGCAGGGTGATCAAATCGCGGTCCGCGGTCTGGATCTCGGTGTGGAACAGGCCGCGTTCGGTGACGCGCCCGAAATATTCGCCGACCTTGATGAAGTCGCCCGAGTGGAAATTGCGCAACGTCTTGAGCATGATGCCGGCCATGGCGTTGCCCAGGATGGTGGACGAACTCAGGGCGATGGCCGCGGAGATGATGATCCCGATCAGGCTCAGCAACTGACCGCGCATGGTCGCATCGATGGGAAGGCCCAGAATGACGAGGAGCAGGCCGCAGAACGAAGCCATCGCCATGATCAACTGGTTGCGGAACTGGCGCCCGGTCACCTTGGCGGCGTTTCGCTGCAGGAACCGGCTCAAGATGCCCAGGACGATGATGACCGCCACGACCAGGGCCGCCCCCCAGGTCACCGATTTCAAGTTCCCCAACAGGCTCAGCAAGTTGTCCATAACGCCCCCCGGGAAACTGGGTTATCAGGTTTTTGTCAACTGGACAAACCTGATCGGTTGTTAGACCTTTAACGTTATGAGAATATCCCGGATGGTGATTTAAAGAAAGGTTGGATGTCATGGCTTTCAGGGATCAGGACGCGCTGGATTATCACAGTGAAGGAAGGCCCGGCAAGATCGAGGTCGTGCCCACCAAACCCTGTCTGACCGCCCGTGATCTGTCGCTTGCCTATACGCCGGGGGTAGCCATTCCCTGCAAGGTCATCGAGGCGAATCCCGCCGACGCCTACAAGTACACCAACAGGGGCAACCTGGTGGCGGTCGTGTCGAACGGCACCGCTGTTCTGGGTTTGGGCAATATCGGCGCCCTGGCGGGCAAACCGGTGATGGAAGGCAAGGGCGTTCTGTTCAAGCGGTTCGGCCACGTGGACGTGTTCGACATCGAGATCGACACGGAGGATGTCGACGAGATCGTCAAGTTCTGCCAGTTGCTCGAACCGACCGTGGGCGGCATCAACCTCGAGGACATCAAGGCGCCGGAATGTTTCGAAGTGGAAAAGAAGCTGCGTGAGACGATGAAAATTCCCATTTTCCACGACGATCAGCACGGCACGGCAATCATCGCATCCGCCGCCCTGATCAACGCCGCCCGGCTGCAGGGCAAGGACCTTGCGAAGATGAAGGTGGTCGTTTCCGGAGCGGGAGCCGCCGCCATCGCCTGCTCCAAACTCATGGAAACGTTGGGAGTGCCGCTGGAGAATTTCACGTTGGTCGACAGCAAAGGTGTCTGCTTCAAGGGCCGCACCGAGGGCATGAACGAATACAAGGAATATTTCGCCAACGAGACGGACAAGCGCACCCTGGCCGATGCGATGGTTGGCGCGGACTTGCTCCTGGGGTGCTCGGTGGCGGGTCTTGTGACCAAGGACATGGTCAAGTCGATGGCCGACAAGCCCATCGTGTTCGCCATGGCCAATCCCGATCCCGAGATCACCTACGAAGACGCCCTCGACGCCCGGCCCGACCTGATCATGGCCACCGGCCGCAGCGACTATCCCAACCAGGTCAACAACGTGCTGGGGTTCCCGTTCATCTTCCGCGGGGCCCTGGATATCAAGGCCACGGCCATCAACGAGGAGATGAAGATCGCGGCCGCGCACGCCCTGGCCAAGCTGGCCCGCCAGCCGGTGCCCGCCGAGGTAGCCGCGGCCTACGGCGGCGAGCATTTCGAGTTTGGATCCGAGTACATCATTCCCAAGCCTTTCGATAGCCGGGTGCTGTCCGTCGTGGCTTCCGCGGTGGCGAAGGCGGGTTGCGAAACCGGTGTTGCAACCGATCCCATCACCAACTGGGACGCCTACCGCGAATCCCTTGAGGCGATGCACAACAAGAGCCAGATGGTCATGCACACAATCCGGTCCAAGGCCAAGTCCCAGCTCCGCAAGATCGTTTTCGCCGAAGGGGATAACGATCGTGTGCTGGAGGCCTGCCGGATTGCCGTGGGCGAAGGGTTTTGCCATCCCATCCTGCTGGGTAACGAGGAGAAGATCAGGGCTACGGCCGAGGAGATCGGCTTCAACCTGAAAGGTGTGACCCTCAAGGATCCCGGGGATTGTCCCAACCTTGAATCCATGGCCCAAATGCTCTTCAGGGAGCGGGCGCGCAAGGGTTACAACTACCGGAAGGCCTTGATGATGGTGCAACGCCCCATCCACCATGGGGTGATGATGCTGCGTTCGGGCGAGGCCGAAGGCATGGTCTGCGGCGCCACTCGGGCCTACGTGGACACGCTGCGCTGGGTGCTGACCCTGGCCGAGATCCGGCAGGGCGTCAGCCGTGTGGTGGGGGTACATGTGCTGCTGGTCGAGAACAAGGTCTACATCTTCGCCGACACGACGGTGAACTTCAATCCGGACAGCCGCCTGCTGGCCGAGATCGCCCTGATGGCGGCGTCGGTCGCCCGCCACTTCAACCTGGAACCCGTGGTGGCGCTGCTCTCGTTCTCGAACTTCGGGGACAACGACACGCCTGAGAGCGCCAAGGTTCGTGAAGCGGTGCGCATCCTCAACGAAGAGCATCCCGAACTGCACGCCGACGGGGAGATGCACGCCGACGTGGCCATTCTGCCGGGCGAGTGCGAACATTCGGTGCCGGACAGCAAGGTTTTGGGACAGGCCAACGTGCTGATCTTCCCGGACATGCAGAGCGGCAACATCGCCTACAAGCTGGTGGGTTACCTGGGACAGCGCGAGGTGATTGGACCGCTGCTGATCGGGTTGAAGCAGCCCATCAACGTGGTGTCGACGCAGTCGACGGTGGCGGAGATCGTCAACATGACGGCGCTTTCGGCCTATGAGGTCGGGCGGGCCTGAGTCCGGTCATCCGGATTTCCTGCCCCGCACAGCAAAAATCCGGGACGGTCCTCACTTCGCTGCGGATG
>CBDURF010000130.1:0-10338 GCA_965369705.1 uncultured bacterium | reverse complement strand
CTGGTCCTGCTTCTGGTCCTGCCTCTGGTCCTGCCCCGGACCCCGGCCGGTCGTCGTCTGGCTGCGGCTCCGTCCACCCCGACCACGGGATCCACGTCGGGCGCCCTTCTTTTCTTCGCGATCCTGCTCGCGGGAGGCCTGACGGGAATCATTCCGGCCCTTGGGTGAAGCACCCGAGGAACGGCGGCGGGAATCACCACCGCTGCGGCCTCGGCCGCCGCCCAGGTTGTGGGCCTTGTAGTCGTTATCGTCGACGCGGAAGTCCTGGCCGGAACCGCCGCGGCGGCGCGAGCGCTTCTTCCTGACCAGGACCCGGGCGGCGCGGCCGCCCAAAAATCCCATGAAACCCGACTTGGGCTCCTCGAGAACCTTGATTTCCACTTCGTCCCGGCGGGCCCCCATCTGGAGCAGAGCCTCCGATACGGCGGCTTCCACCGTCTTGCCTTGTATTTCGATCTTGTCGGTCATGCTGTCTCCTTGCCTTCGCTTGTCGGCGCCGTCTGGTGGATCTTCCAGGTCTGGTATCCCTGCATCAGGGTGTTGATGAGCCAGTAAAGCACTAGACCCGACGGCATGTTGTAGAAAATAAAGACCATGATCAGCGGCATCATCGTGTTCATGGCGGCCATCTGTCCGCCGGCGCCGCTGGTCGGGGTCAACTTGGTCTGGAAGTACATGGCCACCGACATCAGGATGGGCAGGATGTTCAGGTCCGCCCCCAGGAACGGCAGCGAGAAAGGCAGCTGGGTGATCGCGTCGGGTTGGGAAAGGTCGTTGATCCACAACACGAAAGGCTGGCCACGCAGGGAAATCGTGTGGCTCAGGGCCTGATACAGCGCGATGAACACCGGCGATTGGACAAGTAACGGAAGACAGCCGGCCAAGGGATTCACTTTCTCCTCGGAGTAGAGCTGCATCGTCGCCTTGTTCAGTTTTTCCTTGTCGCCCTTGTACTTCTCCTGCAGGGCCTTCAGTTTCGGTTGAAGCTCCTGCATCTTCTTCATGGATTTGGTCGAGGTTTTCGTCAGTGGGTAGAAGGCCAGCTTGGTCAGCAGGGAGAAGATGATGATGATGACACCGTAGTTCGAGATGTACCGGTGCAGAAACTCCATGCCCCACAGAACGACTTCGGACAGCGGACGGAACAGTTTCCAGCCCAGGTCCATGGATTTTTCCAGACCTTGACCATAGGATTGGAGCCGGTGGGCCTCTTGGGGACCGATGTAGAGATCGAGACGGGCGACGGCTATTTCGTCACCCACGCCGCGTCCGGCGGGAACATCGATGGCCCACGACTGGGCCTGCAGCTCCTTGTCCCCGCTCAACCGGATGGTTCCCTCGATCGGTTTCCCCTGCTCCTGGGGAACAATGCCACAGACGGTGAAGTACCGGTTCTGCAGGCCCGCGAAATGAACGGACCCTCGCCACTGGCCCTCCACCTTTTCCACGCTCTTCTTGAGATCCTGACGTTTCTTGTAGTGATAGTCCTCGCCGATGCGGGCCAGGGACCGCAGGGACGGTAGCTCCATCTTCTGCACTCGCTCGGTCGGGGCGATGCCCTGGTTCCAGCCGAACCGGAACTCTTCCGGGGATCCCGCCAGGTTCAGGGACCGGCGGGCCAGCTCGTCGGGCGCGGCCACCACGAGGTCCACCTCCACGCCGTAGGTGTCCGGCCTGAAGGTGAAGATCTTGTGGATTTCCAGGCCGCCCACCGTGGTCGCGGTAAGGGTCAGGGAATTCGGCCCCGCGCCCTCAACCAGATCCAGGCTCGTCCGGTCCGTTTGGTAGATAGCCCGGCCCAGATGCAGATCTCCACCCCGGAAAAAGACGGCGTCCAGGCCGGTCGACGGAATGCTTTCCGGGATCAGGCTGACCGGCCCTCCAAGCCAGCTGTCGTATTCGTAACCTTCCCAGTGGGTTATCCGTCCACCCCGGGTGGAGATTTTCAACATGTACAGGGGTGTCTTCACGGAAATCGTCTGTTCGACTCCTCCCGGCGTCAGGATCAAGGCCTCGTCCGCGGTCAGGGGCTCACCTTCCGGTAGAGCCGGTGAAACAGTGGTCGTTACTTCTGATTCGGAGCCGGTGGACGTGGCGCCGGAGAGATCTCGAGCGCGGGTGTCCGCCGGGGTTTCCGCCGCGATCCTCCCGGTGGCGGCGGCAAGGGTGGAATCAGGACCAGAGCCGGCAACTTGCCCGGGAACCTGTTCCGGTTGGGGGAAGAACTTGTTCATCAGGTACGGATAGCCAGCCAGGATCATAAAGATGAGAACGAAGGCCAGCAATGTGCGCCTATCCATGGGCGGAATCTCCGATGGTCTGGGTCGTCGTGAGGGGGGATGAGTCATCCCCGTGGAAATGACAGTCGGGATGGTGCCGCGAGGGAACCTGGTCCACGCCCCCGGGATGCCAGGGATGGCAACGGACCACGCGCCGGAGCGTCAACCAGCCACCCCGGAAGAAGCCGTGGGCCTTGAGGGCCTCGGCCCCATAGGCCGAGCAGCTGGGATAAAACCGGCAGGTGGCGGGCAACAACGGAGAAAGGAACCGCCGGTAGCCCTGGATCAACAGATATGGCAGACGCCACATAGGATTCCCGCTGGCGCTCCGCCCTGGAGACATTCCTGGAAACATTGTTTCAGGTTGGGCGTGATAGCACCGGTTGACGAGGCCTGGGCGCGGATCGACGGGACCAGAAGATACCAATCAGAGAAAGGCCACCAAATCAGTGACCGAGCAGGTGGTCCAGTTCTTCCCGGACTTCACGGGAACCAACCCCCAGAATGCTCCGGCGGGCGACCAGGACGACCCACAGTCCCTCTACCGCGCGGGGATCTCCGGTTTCACTTCCGGGATCCCGCGCCAGCCTCTTTAGGATGCCCATGACATGTTCGGGGTGGCCTGAATCCCCATCGCGGAAAATCCCGCGGAAGGCCTCCCGCAACAGCCGTTTGGCTCTGTTCCGTTTAACCGCGTTGCCGACTTTCCTGCTGGCAACCACGGCCCGGGCCATGTCATCGGCGGGTAACAGGTAAACTACGAGGAAGCGCCCGACTTTTTTGACACCGTGCTCGTAGACCTCGTGAAATTCGCTTTTTTTCGTTAACGATCGCCATGCAGCCATACCAGTCACAACACTTTAACTGTTCGCACGGCTATAAGGGGAGGTCAAGCTGAAATGCGCTTGCGTCCCTTGGCCCGGCGGCGCCTGAGCACCAGGCGACCGGCCTTGGTCGACATCCGCTTCCGGAAGCCATGTCGACGGGCCCGCTTCAAATTACTTGGTTGAAATGTCCGCTTCACGGAACTCTCCTTTGGTTTTCTTTATCAGCGCGAAAGGTTAATAATCTATCGGGCCAGTGTCAAGAAAAACAGCGGGTTATCCACACCGTCAGAACGTCGGATCACGGGCGATGGCGGGGGTTCAAAAATCCCGCCCAGGGTCTCGAGGATGTCCCCAAAAACCACAGAAAAAACTATAGTCCAATAAAATATAACGTTAGGGGAAAGTAAAAAAATCACGAGAAATCTCTTGCATGCTCGACTGCGTCCATGCTAATTTCGCTCACAGGTGATTACAACCAACAGGGGCGCTGAAAAAGTTATCCACAGGGAAGAAATTTGTGGATAACTTTTCCTTCCCTGGTTGGGTTTTTCACTTAATTTATTTATTGGTACTGGGTTGGGGCTGTATTTCTCTGTTGACAACTTGGTGGAGAAGTGGAGTCTGTCAAAGCGGGAAAGGGACCCGGATTTTTTTATGATGGATCTGGATACCTACTGGCCGGAAATTCTTGATGTTGTTCGCCAGAAGGTCGCCCAACAGACTTTCAACACCTGGTTTCTTCCTTTGCTCCCCGAAAACCGCGACAATGGTTCCGTGGGTGACTCCAGGAGCAATACCACGAATGGCTCCATGAGGGTGGATTGTCCGAACCGCTTTTTCATGGATTGGTTCAGCGAGCACCATTTGAACGCCCTCAACGAGGCCGGGTCCGCTTATTTCGGCCGGGATATCAGTTTCACCCTCGGGGTCAGCAAAACTTCCCCTGGCGCCGCGATCCTGGACACACCGGAGAATATTCCGGATGTTCAGGATGTTCAGGATGTTCCGAATATTCAAAGTGTGTCGGGTGTGCCGATAGGACGCCTCCAGACCACCACGACATCCCGCTCTCCCATTCTTTCCAACATCAACCGGGACTACAATTTCGGGAATTTCGTGGTGGGAACCGGAACCGACCTGGCCTTCGCGGCCGCCACGGCCGTGGCCAACAATCCGGGCGGTCATTTCAATCCGTTGTTCATTCACGGCGGTGTGGGTCTGGGCAAGACCCACCTCATGCACGCGGTGGGCAACGCGGTGGCCGCGCAGGATCCCGACAAGAAAATATGTTACGTCACCGCTGAAAACTTCATGAACGACCTGATCGGTTCCATCCGGGACAACCGGACCCCTGAATTCAAGATGAAGTACCGTAGCGTGGATGTGCTGCTGGTGGACGATGTGGCTTTTCTGGCCGGCAAAGAATCCACCCAGGAAGAGTTCTTCCACACCTTCAACGCACTCTATGATTTGAAAAAGCAGATCGTGTTGACCAGCGACCGTTCTCCCAAGGAGATCACCACGCTCGAGGAGCGTCTGCGCTCCAGGTTCGAATGGGGACTCATCACCGACATCCAGCCGCCGAACCTGGAAACACGCATGGCCATCCTCAAGCGCAAGATCGAAGTCAACAACATCTACATCTCCGACGATGTCATCATCTTCATCGCGGAGAACATCACCGACAACATCCGCCGTCTCGAGGGGGCGTTGATTCGCCTTCTCGCGTTCGCGAGTCTGACCGGGCGCGAAATTTCTCTGGAAATGGCCTCCGAGGTTCTCTCCTCCTTTTTCCAGGGAAGTTCCACCGGGCCTGTGAAGATCGCCGATGTCATGAAGATCGTGGGCGAAGTCCACGACGTGACCGTCGATCAGCTCAAGTCCAAACGACGCACCCAGGACCTGGCCCGGGCCCGTCAGATCGCGATGTACCTGGCGCGGGAAATGACCGGATCGTCCCTGAATCAAATCGGGCGCGCCTTCGGCAACCGCGACCACTCGACCGTTTCCCATGCCTACCAGAAGATCCGGAACGACATGAAGACCGATCCCCGCTTCAGGGGTGCTGTTCTTGATGTCCAGGATCGGTTGCGGGGAAGAAACTGACATCACTTCCCTGCTTTCCAGACGGGTGGATTCTACCGCGTTTTAACTGGGGAAAACTCTGGGGACAGACGTGAATAAGCAGGGTATTGATCCGGCCTGGCGGGTAATATATCCAGGGGTGTGGGTAAAGGGTGGATGACCGGCCCGGATATCCCCTTACTTATCCAAGGATCAAGGGAAGCCGCAAGGGCTGATTTCAAGAACCAGGAGTCGATTAGAGCCTGTTTTCTGGAACTTATCCCCGGATTCCCAACCCCTATATCTACTACATATTTTCTATATATATCAGGAATGGAAGAGGGAAAGCGCGGACTTGATCCGGGCGGGTCGATCTCCTATCATGTCGATCCGCAGGTGAAACAGGACCGATCGGCAGACAGACCCTGACCGGAGGACGGCATAGTGAAGTTCGAGATCCAGCAAGAGGATTTACAGAAAGCCCTGGATGTCATCGCCAACGTGGTGCCCACGAAGACCACCTTGCCGATCCTGACCTGCATCCTGATGGAAGCCGCCGACGGCCGCCTGACCCTGTCGGCGACCAATCTTGATGTTTCCATCACCACCGGCACGGACAAGGTGACGATCAAGGACGAAGGGAAATTGGCCATCCCCGCGGTCAAGTTCGTGCCCTTCGTGCGGACCCTTCGTTCCGGTTCCGTGGTCATTTCCCAGAAGGGCAAGCAGATCCAGCTGGTAAGCGGCAAGGCCAGGATGACCGAGAACACAATGAACGTGGATGAATATCCGGCCCTCAAGGAACTGGAAGAAAAGAACGGGTTGGATGTCGAAGCCGCCGTCCTGATCGACATGATCAACGAAACCTCGTATTCGGTTTCCAGGGATGAAACCCGTCCGGCACTGATGGGTATTCTCTGGGAAGTCCGGTCCGATTCGTTGACCCTGGTAGCGACCGACGCCCACCGGTTGGCCCGTAGCGGGCGGAGCATGGAATGGGGTGTTTCCGGTGACCGCGAGATGATCGTCGATACAGCCGGCCTGCGTCATCTGCCCCGTATTGTCGCGAGCCTCGATCAGGATGAAACAGACTCGGGCGACATCACCATTTTCATGGGGGAAAACCAGTTGTCGTTCCGGGTCGGGCCCACGGTACTCCATACACGGCTGCTCGAAGGACCCTTTCCCGATTACAATGCCGTCATTCCCCAGGACAACGACAAATTCATCACCCTGGATAAAGCCGATTTCTCCCAGACAATCCGACGGGTTTCCATCACGGCCGACCGCATCACCAGCCAGATCAAGCTGGGGATTGAAAACGGACGCATGGAACTTTCCGCCCGCGGCGCGGAGGGCAGCCAGTCCGAGGATGAGATTCCTGTTTCCTACGAGGGCGAAGCCCTGGAAATCGGTTTCAATTTCGTTTATCTGCAGGACATCCTGAAGAACATACATTCCACTTCCATCCTGCTGTCCCTCAAGGACTCCCAGAGCGCCGCGTTGATCAAGCCGTTGACCGAGGACGGCGATGAAACCGGGGTGCTCTGCCTGTTGATGCCCCTGCGTCTGGCCGGCGACTAGTTTGCGGATTCTGTCTGCAACCGTTCACGGATTCAGGAACCTGAAGGAAATGCATCTCACCTTTTCGCCCCGGGTCAATCTTGTCCTGGGGCGAAATGGCGCAGGCAAGACCAATCTCCTGGAGGCCCTCAACTACCCGGCCCTCGGCCGTTCCCACCGCGGCGGCAGATCCGAGGAAATGATCAATTTCGACAGGGACGCCCTGCACGTGACCCTGGAGGTGGAGGAGGAATCCGGCTCACTCCTGACCTGCGAGTTCGGCCTGGATCGCACCGGGGGACGCCGTTTCCGGATTGACGGGGAAAACGTGCGCCGGCGTGCCGATTTGGTGGGTCGCCTGGTCACGGTCTTCTTCAACCCGGAAAGCATTCGGCTGGTGCGGGGCGCGCCGCAGCGTCGGCGCCATTTCTGCGATCATGGATTATCCGAATTCGGCCCGGTATTCCTGTCCCACCTGACCGCCCTGCAGAGAGTCACCCGGCAGAAAACAGGTCTTTTGCGAAATCTGAAAAAAGGACTCGCCAACCCTGCCGAAGCCCGCCGGGAGCTGGAGTCGTGGAACCGGGAGCTGGCGATCCATGCCGCGGAGGTCTGCGTGGGCCGACAGGAATACGCGTGTCTTTTGACCCCGTTTGCCCACGACAACCACAAAACACTTGTCGACAACGAATTACAATTAAAACTCCGTTACCGCCCAAATCTTGAGTGCGTAAAATCCCGCCAGAAAACCGACCCCGAAAAACCTTTCGGGAAAGAGGATCTAGCTACGGGAATTTTCGAGGAAATCGATTATATTATGGAGTTGGAAATCCAGCGTGGCAGACCGCGGATCGGACCCCAGTTGGACGACTTTGAAATTCTACTCGACGGGGTGGATCTGCGGGTCTACGGATCCCAGGGCGAGACCCGCACGGCGACCATCGCCTTGATCCTTGCACGCAGCGACGTGCTTTACCAGAAGCGACACATTCGACCCATCCTGTTTTTCGATGACATATTCAGTGAACTGGATCGACATCGCACGCGCAGGCTACAGGCGATGTCTTCCCGCCACCATCAGGTGTTCGTCGCGACGGCCCGGCCGGACGACATCGCCGATTGGCGTCCCGGAGAAATGAAGGTCTGGAATGTGCAAGGGGGCGGATTCACGGAGGCTGCCGACGAAGTCCCGTGATTCGATCCTGATGGTCCCGATGATCCTGATGAACCCGGAAGAGCATCAAGAAGGATGAGTGCAAAGCGCGAAGGGCCCTTACCCATCTCCCGCCTCATCGAAGGCGCGTTGCGGCAATACGGTCTTCATGACCGGCTGGAGGAAAGGGCGGCTCTGCTGCGCTGGCGGGAAATCGTGGGCGAGGAGATCGCCACCCATTCCCGAGCGGTGGATCTGGTGGACGGGGTCCTGGTTCTCGAAGCCGATCACGGCGCCTGGCGGCAGGAAGTGACCATGCTGGCGCCCATGATCATCAAAAAATTCAACGCCATGTTCGGCGAAGGAACCGTCACGGAGATCCAGTGGCGGGACCGGCCGGTTCGCGGCAGGAAGCGCAAGAGCGGCAAATGACGCAAGAGAGCGAATCGATCATGAAGAAATCGGCGGCCAACGGCGCCCAGGGCGCCAAGGACTATACGGCCCAGGGCATCCAGGTTCTCAAGGGCCTCGAAGCCGTGCGCAAGCGGCCCGCCATGTATATCGGCGACACCAGCACCAGGGGACTGCATCACCTGGTGTACGAGGTGGTGGACAACTCCATCGATGAGGCGATGGCGGGCTTCTGCGACGATATCCACGTGACCATGGGCGAGGGCGACACCATCAAGGTGCGCGACAACGGGCGCGGCATTCCCGTCGATATGCACAAGGACGAGGGCAAGCCGGCCCTGGAGGTCGTTCTGACCAGCCTGCACGCGGGCGGCAAGTTCGACAAGGGCAGCTACAAGGTTTCCGGCGGCCTGCACGGCGTGGGCGTCAGCTGCGTGAATGCCCTGTCTGAGTGGCTGAAGGCCGAAGTCCATCGCGACGGCAAGATCTACCAAATGGTCTTCGAACGCGGAAACCGAGTGGGCGAACTGGAGGAAATCGGCGTATGTCCCGAGGACCAGACCGGCACGACGATCACCTTCAAGCCCGACCACGAGATCTTTCCCGAGCGGGTATTCACCTTCGAAATCCTGCGTGGCCGGCTGCGTGAGCTGGCCTTCCTGAACCGGGGTCTGAGGATCGTCATCACCGACGAACGCGAGGGCCGGGGACGAGAGGAAACCTTCCACTTCGAAGGCGGCATCGTCGAGTACGTGCGCTGGCTGAACGAGAACCGGCAGGTTATCTGTGCGGAGCCCGTCTATTTCTCGGGAGAGAAGGACGGCATCCAGGTCGAAGTGGCCATGGACTACAACGCCGGCTACAGCGAGGCCCTGTTCACCTTCGCCAACAACATCAACACCACCGAGGGCGGCAGCCACCTGTCCGGCTTTCGCGCCGGCCTGACCCGCACCCTCAACACCTACGCGAACAGCTCCGGTCTGATGAAGAAGGACATGAAGGGTTTGACCGGCGACGATGTGCGCGAGGGCCTGACGGCCATCATCGCGGTGAAGATCCCCGAGCCCCAGTTCGAGGGCCAGACCAAGACCAAGCTTGGAAACACCGAGGTCAAGGGGCAGGTCGAGTCGCTGGTCAACACCTACCTCGCCGAGTACCTGCAGGAGCACCCCAAGGAAGCCAAGGGGATCATCAATAAGTGCATCGCGGCGGCCCATGGACGGGAAGCCGCGCGCAAGGCCCGGGACCTGACGCGCCGCAAGTCGGCCCTCGACTCAGCCGCGCTGCCCGGCAAGCTGGCCGACTGCTCCAGCCGCGACCCGGCGGAATGCGAGATCTACCTGGTTGAGGGAGACAGCGCCGGCGGTTCAGCCAAGCAGGGGCGCGACCGACGCTTCCAGGCCATCCTGCCGTTGAAGGGCAAGATCCTGAACGTGGAGAAAGCTCGCCTGGACAAGATGCTGGGCAACGACGAGATCAGGACCATCATCACAGCCCTGGGCGCGGGAGTGGGCACGGGGATCTTCGACATCAGCAAGCTGCGCTATCACAAGATCATCATCATGACCGATGCGGACGTGGACGGCAGCCATATCCGCACCCTGATCCTGACCCTGTTCTTCCGTCACTTCCGCGAGGTGATCGAAAGCGGCCACATGTACATCGCCGAGCCGCCGCTGTACCGGGTCAAGAAGGGCAAGACCGAGATCTATGCGTACAGCGAAGCCCAAAAGGACCGCCTCCTCGTCGAGATGGGGGAGAAGGGCATCTACGTGCAGCGCTACAAGGGTCTTGGTGAGATGAATCCCGACCAGCTGTGGGAGACGACCATGAATCCCGACTCGCGGACCATGACCCGCGTGAACGTGGACGACGGGGCCGAAGCCGAACATATCTTCACCACCCTGATGGGCGAAGAGGTCGAGCCGCGCCGCCGCTTCATCGAGGAAAACGCGGCCCAGATCAAACTCGAGGACCTGGACATCTAGCGGACCCGTATCCGCGCAAAGCAGAGGCAAGGAATGGCCGACGAGAAAAACAA
>CBDURF010000129.1:0-10416 GCA_965369705.1 uncultured bacterium | reverse complement strand
TCGTGCTCCACCAACCCCATCTCCAAAATGCTGGTCATATCGTCGTAGGTTGCGTCCAGGCGACCCCGGTAAGGCTCCAGCGAGTCGCGGATCTGCACCGGCAGCCCCTCTTCCCATAACAAACGCAGGGATTCACGATCCATGGCCGCGGCCTCGGCCGCCAGCTCCGCGCGCCAAATATCGAAATCCAGGCCGTCCAGGTCTCCCGCATGCGTGTCGAGAGCCTCCAACTGGTTGGCCAATACCCCGCTCTGCACCCGGTTCACGAAACGGCGGACCTCACGTTCGCGCTTGGCGCGGATTTCCTTTTCCTTGTCCTTGCTCCCGGCGTTGACTTCCCAGCGCCAGCCTTTCTCCTGGTGATCATCATCGTCTGATGCGACCGTGAATCCCGGGCCGTCCGAGGGGTCCTTACCCAGCAGCCCGTAATAGGCCAGGGCATAGATGTACTGGTACTCGCCCACGCCCATGCCGTGGTCCAGCATGATCTGGTTGCGTTCTTCGATGAAGATCAACAGCGAAGGAATGAACTTCAGGCCGGCCTGTGCCTTGGCCATCCATCCCGATCCGTCGGTGCCGTCCAGGGTCAGGAATAATCCGGACACCTCCTGTTGCACCGGCTGAATATCATCGCGCACGGCCAGAAAGACCTCCATCCGGTCGGCGGAAATGCGTCCATCGATCTCGGGCGTGAATTCGGAGGGGTGACCGTACTCGGCGTCCATCCTGTTGAAGGTGACCTCGATCCTGTCGGTGCGATCTTTAAAACGCTTCACGCCGAAATAACCGACCGTGCCGATGCCGGCAATCATCAGGACAACAAGGCCGCAACCGATGCCGCAGCCGATGAACCATTTCTTGCCCGTGCCGGCCATATCAATCTCCCCTGTTGGAATTCTGGTTGCCGATCCGTCCCGCCTTTATGACTATATCCGGGAACCTTACCCAGGCAAACCAACGATATTCACTACGAATTGTTTCTGAAGGACGGTATTCCGCGATGGCTCAGCAATACATCTACACCATGCAGGGGCTGAAAAAGATCGTGCCCCCCGGCAAGGAAATCCTCAAGGGCATCTGGCTCTCGTTTTTTCCCGGCGCCAAGATCGGCGTCATCGGACTGAACGGCTCGGGAAAATCGACCTTGCTGAAGATCATGGCCGGGCTCGACGATGACTTCATCGGCGAGGCCAAACCCGATCCGTCCATCAAGGTGGGTTACCTGGCCCAGGAGCCGCAGCTTGACGCCACCAAGGACGTCAAGGGCAACGTCGAAGAGGGCGTGGCCGAAATGAAGGCCAAGCTCGACCGCTTCAACGAGGTCAGCATGAAGATGTGCGAACCGGTCGACGACGACCAGATGAACAAGCTGATGGAGGAGATGGGCAAACTCCAGGACCAGATCGACGCGGCCGAAGGCTGGGACCTGGACCGCCACCTGGAGATTGCCATGGACGCCCTGCGCTGCCCGCCCGGCGATGCCGACGTGTCGACACTGTCCGGGGGCGAATTGCGCCGCGTGGCCCTGTGCCGCCTGCTGCTGCAGAAACCCGATCTGCTGCTGCTGGACGAGCCCACCAACCATCTGGACGCCGAGTCGGTGGCCTGGCTGGAGCGCCATCTGCGCGAATACGAAGGCACCGTCGTGATCGTGACTCACGACCGCTACTTCCTGGACAACGTCACCGGCTGGATCCTGGAGCTGGACATGGGCCACGGCATCCCCTGGGAAGGCAATTACTCATCCTGGCTGGAGCAGAAACAGCAGAAGCTGCGTGAGAAGGAGAAAAAGGACAACAAGCGCCTGAAGACCCTCGAACGGGAACTGGAATGGGTCAACGCCTCGCAGAAGGCCCGGCAGAAGAAAAGCAAGGCGCGCGTCAGTCAGTACGAGGAACTGGTCAGCCAGGAGCGCGAGATGCGGCAGAGCGCCGCGCAGATTCGCATCCCCGCGGGCGAGCGGTTGGGGAACATCGTGGTGAAGGCTGAAAAGGTGCGCAAGGCCTACGGCGAGACATTGCTGTTCGACGACCTGAATTTCCACCTGCCGCGCGGCGGCATCGTCGGCGTGGTCGGGCCCAACGGCGCGGGCAAGACCACCCTGATGCGCATGATCACCGGCGAGGAAACCCCCGACAGCGGCGAACTGACCATTGGTGATACCGTGCAACTGGCCTACGTCGACCAGAGCCGCGACGACCTGGACGGCGAGAAGACGGTCTGGGAAAACATCTCCGGCGGCGCCGAGGAATTGGATCTGGGCGGCGTGATGGTCAACAGCCGCGCCTACTGCTCGGGCTTCAACTTCAAGGGGCACGACCAGCAGCGCAAGGTCGGCACCCTGTCGGGCGGCGAGCGCAATCGGGTGCACTTGGCCCGCCTGTTGAAGAGCGGTGCGAACCTGATCCTGCTGGATGAGCCCACCAACGACCTGGACGTCGACACCCTGCGCGCGCTTGAGGACGCGTTGATCCAGTTCGGCGGCTGCCTCATGGTGGTCAGTCATGATCGCTGGTTCCTGGATCGGATTTGCACCCACACCCTCGCTTTCGAGGGCGACAGCAACGTGGCCTGGTTCGAGGGCAGCTATTCCGAATACGAGGCGGATCGTCGGCGTCGGTTGGGTGAGGATGCCGACCAACCGCACAGGATCAAGTATCGCAAGTTGACGCATGGGTAGCGGGTATTCTTGATCCCGTAAGGTAATGGTTGTGCCTCTGAAATTGTGTCCGGCAGGATCGACGTCTTTTACGACGGTTCCAGGCGCGCTGGGATATTGGATATCAAGGCAGGAAAACCCGCCGACGGGTTTGTACGCCTGGATAAAAAATATCACTGCGAAAATCACCCCCCAGGGGGCGATTTGGGACGACATTTATTTTGTCAATGGCTGCGTGTTTGACAACATATTTGTTTACTTTTACGGACATCTGACAATAGATATGTTGTCAAAAACACCACAAAGGCCGATTTAATATTATAACACATTGAAAACAAACAAAATAGCTTTAGAAAGTGGCCCCGGGGGCACTTTTGAAAAATACAACCTATTGAAAACAAATGAGTTAATAATCTGAGGTCCAAACGGGAACCTCCAATATGTCTTTGACCCTTACAGTGGAATTGCCGTGGTGGGATTACCGGCCAAACACAATTTCAGAAGCACAACCCAAAGTAATTGTTACCCGGGTCAGGAGTAGCAGGTGGCCATCATCCCCCGACCATACCTTCCCCTGCTGGAAACAATCCGCAGAACTCGGGCGAGGACGTTTCCAGCAGGGGAAGGTATGGTCAGGGGATGATGGCCACCTGCTACTCCAAGCGCAGCCCACCCACCACCTCACGGGAATCCAGGCTCCCAACAGGATAAATCCCCACTCGCTGATCATAGTAGGGCGTCTTGGCGTAGAACCAGTACCGGATCGCCCAGGGATCGGCGGCGAATTCCGGGTCAGCGGCCTTGCGTTCGGCCAGCTCCACCGCCAAAGCCGGGTTTTCGGCCAGCATTTCGGTGATCATCTCCTCGATGACGTAGGACTCCACGTATTCCACCCGCTCGAAGATCGCGTCGAAAAGTCCCCACTGCACCAGCGAGTCGGGGGCCTTGGGTTCCAGAAGGTGGGCAGCAACGCGAGCGGCCCGCTGGTTCATGTCCACCACGACCGATCCGGCGGGAAAGAATCGGATCTCCGTCAGGGATTCGGCCGTGAAGGTCACCGGGTGACGCCCCTCATAGGGACGTTCCCGCCACTTCGCCTCGGAGAACTTCCAGGTGCGGATTTCCAGTTCCGCGGGCGAGGCCAACCGCGTGAATTCCACGCCGTGGGCCGCCAGGCGTTCGATCGCCTCGGTCCATTCAGGCGGGATGATATAGGCTTCGGGAAGATCGGCTGTCACCGCTGGCGTGTGTTTGCCGAAAAACTGGAGCGCCATGGTTTCTGGTTCGCCGGTGAACCGGTTCCACTCGCCGCCCGTCACCTCGCTGGTGATCGTTTCGTAGGCCACGCCGGCGAACGCGACCGTCGTGGAATCTTCGGCCAGCTCGAAACCCAGGGGAAACGGCGCGGCGCGAAACTCCGGACCGGCCGTGGTTTCATCCGCCGCCGTGACCAGGCCGTGCAGCCGTCCGGCTTCCGTGTTCAACCAGCGCATGGTGTGGGTCACCAGCTTGAGGGTGCTTTCGACTCGCGTCGGGTAATCCTTCAGCATGTGTGTTTCGATCAGCAGACCCGGCCGGTTCTGCAGGGCGGTGTAACCCTGGCTGAACCGGGGGGACGCCACCCAGGTCCGCAGGCCGCTGCACGGGTCGTGCCATTTCCTGAAGGCGACATAGGGCGCCATGGGATACCCGTCGGCGGCCATGGCCTCGTTCATTCCATCCTGGTAGGCGATGGTCCAGGCGGTCAGCCCGGGATCCATGTTGCCTCTGGTCTCCATGCTGTAGGTGATGGCGTACTGATAGTCCGCGCCGTCGGTGGAGTGAATGTCGATGAAGAAGTCCGGCAACCATTCGTTGAACATGCCGAGCCAAGCCCGCATCTCGGGAGTGTCGGCCTTCAGGAAATCGCGGTTCAGGTTCAGGTTCTGACCCGTGACCCGCCAACCCATTTCCTCGGGACCATTCTGGTTGATGCGGTTGTGGGGTCCGAAACGCTCGTGTCCGTCCACGTTGAAGATGGGAACGAACAGGAACGTGACCTTGTCCAGCAGCGTGGAAGCCAGGTCGGGGTTTTCGGCCAGGTCCCGCAGCAACAGCATGCCGGCGTCCTTGCCGCAGGATTCGCCCGCGTGGATGCAGGCCTCCACCAGCAATACCACGCGGTCTTCGCGGTCACCGTGGGCGGCGGCGGCGAATCGGCCCTCCCGGTCGGCGATGACCAGGGGCAACGAGCGACCCTGGGGGCTGGTTCCAAAGGACGTCAGTTCGATGAGCGGACTGTCGGCCGCCAGGTCGGCGAACCAGGCCATCGTTTCTTCGTAGGTGGGGGTACGTCGGCCGGCTGATTCTTCGAAGGGGGTCTGCCGGGCGTCGGCGTCACCGGCCAGGGTCAGGACACCGGCCAGCAGGGCGAACATCGTGAAGATCCGACCCGAAGTCTTCATGTCTGGTCCATCCTTGTCGGGCTATTGAATCGATAGGAAAAGGCTCAAGCGATACTACTGGTTTCCCGTCAAAAGGATGCAATGAAAAAGAGAGGGAGCCCCCAAAGGGACTCCCTCTTTCTGCAGGTATTACCGGCGCGCCTGACAGGGCGGAGCGTTCCGGGTTGGGTTTACCTATCTACCAGCTCAACCAGGCACTGATGTAGGCGAGCGGGTGGTCGACGCCGATGCCCGACTGGTCGCCGTTGAAGACGATGTAACCACTGTGGACATTGTCTTCCTCGAGAGCAAGATCGATGCCCCAGTTACCCTTGTCCACACCCAGGCCGAGGGTCCAGTTGAAGTCGTAGAAACGGTCACTGTCTTTCATGGGGGTTTCGTCGACCACCTGGTCGTTTTCATCTTCCTGCGTATAGCTCCTGGACACGACACCGCCGCGGGCAACAAGCCAGCTGTTCAGGTAGTATTCCAGAGCCATGTTGTAGGCGGGGAAGCTTGTTTCCGTGTCGGTGTCCTTCATGTCGGGTCCATTAAAATTGGCCTCTTCCATCTTGGCGTATTCAAAGGACATGTAGGCCGCAACTTCCCACTCACCGGGGGTTCCCCAGACAGGGCCGATTGAGCCGCGGAAAGCCGTGACACTGGTGGAAGGAACATTTTCGGCCTTGGGATCACTGGAACCTGTGGAAAAGGCGCCGATATAACGCCAGTTGATGTCCCCGGCTTCAAAGTCCCCACGGCCAAGCAGGGTGAAAATGAAGTAGCTATCATCATTGGCATCGGACGGAAGAGGGTCGGGAGGAGCAATATTGTCCGTGTAGCCGCCGAATCCCAACTCGGCGGCCAGTTCGACCGGACCGAGCGTGGCGCCGGCCTGGAAGCTCAACATGTACTCGGAATTGTCTCCGGTAGGCTCGGTATCTCCCGACGGGGTGAATTCATTGGAGTCCGTGGCCCAGTTGACTTTGAAACCGAAGGGGGTGTCACCAAAGTGGGTGGCAAAACCGATATCCCACCACTCAAAGTCTGGATTCTCAAAGCCCACGGGATTCCGGTCCGTTCCACCATATGCCCAACTGGTGGTGTTCTGGTATCCGCCCTTGCCGGTGTTGAACTGCCACACCAGATCGTTGCCGAAGGTGAGAGAGCCACTGCCCTCTTCACCGCCCTGACCCAGGTCGAAAATGACCCGGTTCTTGTACTTGTGGGCCAACTGGGGGAAGGCAAACATGTCAACGGCGTCGTTGATGAACTGGTTGCCGGCGAGACTGGACCGAAGGGCGGCCTGGGCTTCCATGTCACTGGAAACCAGAACGAGCGTCAGCGAGAGAAGCATGATTGCGCGCCAAGTATTAGACCTCATCAGTAGCAACCTCCTGTTTATTGACCCTGTTCTCGCTCCGACCGCACCGGTTCGATTCACATCGATCCATCGTGAGAAACCAAGTTGCGCGGCGGTGAAGCAACCTCTTTGTTGCCTCTTCATTGCATGAACAAGATCAGTTTTTCTACTGATGCCAGTAATTAGGAACCTCCCCCCAATACCTGTCAACAGAAAAACCATAATTTTTTGCAGTAAATTAACCCAAATTCCCGATTAACCCCCTCCACCCGCTTCCAATGTACTGTTTTGACTGATTTAGGTTGAAATTTAGGCTCTGAACGGGTCTCCTCGCCAAAAGAATCCGGGTAATCCGCAGGCCGCAGGCTGAGGACATCCCGGATTCTTTTGGCGAGGAGACTCGTTATGAGCCCAAACACCCACCTACTTCTTTCGAATCACAACATCCCCACTGAAGGTGTTGATTCTCACTCTCGCCTCGCCCCCGCCGGTGGTGAACTCCAGCTCCCTGCCTGGCGAGTACTTGCTGGTCTTGCGCGACTTCTGGCCGAAGGCGTTGTCGATCTCTCCGGAAAAGGTCTCGATCTCGAAGTCGGCGCTCACGTCGGCGGGAACGATCAGGGTCAGATCGCCGCTGTGCAGGTCCAGGCTGAAGGAGCCGTCGTCGTCCAGGTCACCTTTGACCGTGGCGTCCCCGGCCACCGATTCCACGTTCAGGCTCAGGAACTTTTCGAAGTCCAGATCGATGCTGCCGCTGACCGTCTGGGCATCGACTTCACTGACCTTGCCGTTGGCTTTCACCTTGCCGCTGATGCTGCTGATCTCGATCTCCGGGGCACCGCCCTCGATGAACAGGTCGCCGCTGATCGATTCGGCCTCGATCTCTTCGCATTCACCGGTGACGGTGACATCACCGCTGATCGAGGACACATCCACCAGGCCGGTGACCTTGGAGACCTCGATGAAGGCGCTGATGCATTCCACCTCCAGGCGGCATGCCCGGGGCACCTTGATCACCAGGTTGGCCTCGCCCTTTATGTTCTTCTTGCCCCTGGGATAGACGACCTCGATCCGGCTTTTCTTCTTGCCCGTCTTGAATTTTAGTTCCTCGATATCGCCGGTCAGGGTTCCTTCCACGCTGATTTCGGCCTTGTCCCAGCCGACGACCACGATCGAGCCCGAGATGTTCTCGATCATGATCGTCCCGGTGGCCGAAGCGGGCCCGGATTCCTTGACTTCCCGGTCGGCCAGAGCCGCCGGGGCGGCCAGGGTCATGACCAGCAGCCCGGTCAACAAAGCCATGAAGCCATTTTTGAATTCCCTGTTCCTGATCATTGCATATCCTCCTGTGGGTCCGCCGGTCCCGCCCAACGGATGTTTGTCGAACAGAACCTCAATCGCGCACGAGGCTTTCGGTGTTCCTGCGCAGCAGGTTGCCCCGGGTCTTGTGAACCATGAGAACAAGATGGGACAGATTCCTGTTTTCGGGATCACCGGCAAGAGCGAGCGTCAGCTCGTCCAGGGCCTTGTCGATGACCGCCAGACCGCTGACCGGGGCCTCGGATTCCCCGGCGACATCCAGTGAGCCCGCATCTCCGATGGTCGCCTCTCCGGTGATCGAGCGGATGCCGGCCCAGCCCGCGGCCAGCATCAGGGTCAGCGCCGCGGCCACCGCGGTGGGTCGCAGCCAAGACCGGTGTTTCAGGTGGAGCACCCTGCGTGCGGACCTCGGCTCCTCCCTGTCGATGGCGGCGTTGATATCCGGCCACAGATCCCGGTCCGGGGCTGTGCCCGTGTCCCGCATCTGTCCCGCCAGACGGCTCAACTGACTGTCCCGCTTGTCATTGTTTGATGGATTACGCTCCATGAGCGGCCTCCCTGTCTTCTGCCAACATATTCCTGAGCAGGCGGCGGGCCCGGTGTAACTGGGCTTTCACCGTTCCCACGGCCAGATCGAGCAATTCGGCGATTTCCCGGTGGGTGTAGCCCTCCACATCGTGGAAGACAAACACCAGACGGCCGCCTTCGGGCAACCGGGCGATGCAGCGTTCCAGGTCCAGGCCGGTCAAGAGGTCGATGACCCCGTCCCTGTTCGGGTGCGGAGCCCCGGCCAAACCAGCCGAGGTTGCCGTGCCGTAAACTCCTACCTGATCAGAAGTTATTTCGGCCACCACCCTCCCCCGGCGGGTTGCAGCCCGGAATTCATCCCGCCACAGGTTCACCGCCACGCGGCCCAACCATCCGCCCAGGTTGCCGCGGCCGGCATATCCGGCGATGGCGAACCAGGCCTTGACGAAGGTGTCCTGGGTCAGGATTTCGGCCTCGCCGACATCGGTCGTCAGGCGCAGGCAAAGCCCGTAAACCCTATTCACGTAACGCCGGTAGATCTCCTCGAAAGCTGCCCGGTCGCCCTCGGCGGCCCGGTCTGCCAGCGCGCAGTCGATGGCCAGGGTTTCCTTGGCATCGGCTGTGTTCGGCGTGGTTGGCTTTCGGTCGATCATCGGGATTCCATTTCCTTCGTCATTACTGATGGCGAATCCTGCCAATTGCTTCTTTATTTAGACGTCCCGGCTTTCCCAAAGGTTTAAACGGGATGTCAGCATTTTGGAAATCCACCCACCAAGGTTGACTATAGGAATCATTCTTATTAGTATTCTGCCGTGAACCGGGCCGGCCGGCTGAAAAGCCCTGAAGCGGCCTCGGATCAGGGAGGGACATGACCATGGCAACCGTAAAGCTTCGCCGCAATACGCCTCAGCGCAAGGTAGTCCTGGATGAGCTTTGTCACATGAAGTCGCATCCGACCGCTGCTGAACTCTACGCAGTCGTCCGTCAGCGGTTGCCTCGGATCAGCCTGGGCACGATCTACCGGAACCTGGAAGTCCTGCACGAGGACGGCATGATCCACAAGATGGAATTCGCAGGCGCCGAATCCCGGTACGACGGCAACATAAACCAGCACTACCACGTGCGGTGCACCGAATGCGGCCGGATCGAGGACATCTTCCCCCTTGATCCGGGTCAGACGCCCGCCCAGCCGGTCGAGTTGGCGGGATTTGTGGTCACGGGCCACCGGTTGGAATATTTCGGAATCTGCCCCGAATGCCGGAAAAGGGAATCGCACCTGGGTCCGCTGCCCAACTCGGTCTATTAATAAATAATCGTGTTCCCGCTTTTTTCACGGTGCGGTGTTTTACATCGCTCCATCTAAACCACCTGTCTCAAGGAGAGAACTTTCATGGACAACCTGGACTTCGATTTCGTACCTGTGCCCCTGGTCTCGACCGAGGCTCCCGACTTCACCGCCACTGCCGTGATGCCGGACAACAGTTTCAACAACGAGTTCAAGCTTTCCGATTATCGGGGCAAGTACGTGGTCCTGTTCTTCTATCCCCTGGACTTCACCTTCGTGTGCCCGTCCGAGATCATCGCCTTCGACAAGCAGCTCGAAGATTTCAAGAGCCGCGGCGTGGAAGTCATCGGCGTCTCGACCGACAGCCACTTCAGCCACTGGGCCTGGAAGAACACCGATGTCGACAACGGCGGCATCGGCAACATCCAGTACCCGCTGGTCGCCGACTTCCAGAAGGTCATCAGCCAGGACTACGGCCTGCTGCTGGAGGGCGGCATGGCTCTGCGCGGCACCTTCCTGATCGACAAGGACGGCGTCGTGCAGCACAGCACCGTCAACAACCTGGGCCTGGGCCGGAACATCGACGAGATGATCCGCATGGTCGACGCCCTGCAGCACCTCGAGGAGCATGGTGAAGTTTGCCCCGCGAACTGGACCAAGGGTGACGACGCCATGACTCCCACTGCCGAGGGTGTGGCCAAGTACCTGTCCGAGCATAAGTAGGTGCTTGGTTAGGGGCATGTCCCCATATAAAGAGAGCCCGGGATGTCCTCGCTGCGATCCTTCGGATCGCGGCTGCGGATTACCCGGGCTCTCTTTATATGGGGACATGCCCCTA
>CBDURF010000128.1:0-10458 GCA_965369705.1 uncultured bacterium | reverse complement strand
GGTGTCCACGTCGATGGACACGATGTTGGCGAATTCCCCGGGATACCTGACCGCGGCGAACACCTGTCGCGAGGCGGGGTCGAAGTAGGACCGCGAAACCGATCCCAGGGAGCGCTCGGAGACCACCTCCAGGGGGGTGACCGGATACTGGCGGATGGAATCCAGGTTGGCCTGCTGCCACTGCTTTTCCCAGGCGATCCAGTCCCGCCAGCCGTCGTCCATGTTCATGTCGAACACGTTCTTGAACTGCCGGGAGAAGGACCGTTTGGTTCCCTCGCCCCGTCCAGTCCAGTCGATGATCTTCTCGGGGCCGTAGAGGTAGGCCAGATAGCTGATGAAGCGGGTGCCGTAGAGATAGGAAAGCTGGCCCATCTGGAAGTCCGCCGCCGTGCCCTCGGACTCGATGCCGACGATATCGTAGAAAAACGAATCGTCCCGGACCATGGAGCGGAACACCATTTCGTCGTAGCCGTTCTGGGCCCGTCCGATGCCGCCGGCCATCCAGGTCTCCATGAACACCGCCAAGCCCTCGTGATACCAGCGCGGGGCGTAGCGCCGGGGGTTGGTCAGGTAGCTGTAGAGGATGGAAGGCGGATCCTCGGCGGTGGGGGCCACCTTGCCGAAGAAGATCTTGCGGAAGAATTCATCCGACCCGGTGGCCTGGTCCGTGGCCACCACGTGCAGCAGTTCGTGGCTCATCACCCAGTGGATGCGCTCGTTGGTGGGACTGGTCTCGTAGACGTGTTCGAAAGGTTCGATACCCAGGGTGAGATAATTGTAGGGGATGGAAGTGGTGCCGGCGTAACCGAAATCGTCCATGTCCTGGAAGATCACCGTCACGTATTCGTCCGGCGTGTAGTTGAACATCCCCCGGTGGAAGGCCATGGAATTTTCGAAACAACGGGTCACGTGGGGGATGATGTAGTAGTGGTCCTGGGTCAGGTAGATGAGCCGCATGTAATCGGTTCGCACCTGTCTGAGTTTGAAACCCGAATCGTCCGCGGCCGTGCCCGGGCCACTGAAAAACAGCAGGGACGCGATCAACGTCCCTGTCGTGAGGATTAGGATTCGTGCCGGGATGCTGATTTTCATACCGTTCCCCCTGATGCGCATGATCCGGCAGGCCCACCGGACTGCCGGAGATAAATGGCTGGGGTGCCGCGACTCTGCCACGGCACCCCTCGGCACTCCCCCCCCCAACCGATATGTTGGATTCCGATCTTGCCTTACCCCCGGAATCCGCCGACTCACAGACGGGAGGAGAGCCCCCGACTATTTAAGCTGGCTGTTGGTCCGGACCATCCTCTCCATGAACCTGACCTGAACGTCGGCCGGGATCTGGGTGAACACGGCGTTCCGGATTGCCGGCTGTCGGCCCAGAGCCTCCATGACTTCGCGACTGCTGGCGCCCATCTTGAAGGAATTGGCCATCTCGGTTCTGGAGAGCCCGCCGACGAATTCCTTCTGGATGGCGGGAGTCGCATTCCGGGCAAGATCAAGGACAGCGACCTTGTCGGCCCGCGCCAGCATGGTGGCCTGGCGCTCCAGGGACAAGCTGGACAGGGCCTTGGCCTTGGCCTCCAGTTTCATGCCGCTCCAGTCTTCCCGGCTGACGGACATCTTGCTGTGCAGGTCATTCTGGACATCCATGGACTGTGACCGGAAGAAAGCCACTTTCTGTGTGGGTGTGGCCTGAAGGAATAGACGTCCCATGGTTTCCTGCTTCTGGGCTCTGCAGAGCTGCTGGAAGCTGGTCGGGGAGGCCCTTACCGCACGTCCCGCCCAGACCAGCTGGTCGTGGACCGAGGACGCCTTGTACAGGTTGGCGGCGTTCTCGACGGACATCCCGTTCCTCAGATTCTCGATCTCGATAGGGGCGGCCCGCTGCAGCAGGTTTTTGCCGGATTCGACGTACACCTTGCCCATCAGGGCCTTGCGTTCGTTCAGCGGCAGGGAATTGTACATCTCCACCCGGTGGAGTTGGGAAGTGGCAACGTAGACCCGAGCCAATTCCTGCCTGCTGGCGCGCTCCAGGATTGCGGAATGGATCTTGGGATCAGCCTTGGCGACGGCCCCCAATTGGACGCTCACGGTAGCTCGACTCAGGATGCTGGCCCTGTCCTTCGCGCCCAACGCGTCGAGGGCCGCAACCTTCCTGTCCAGGCTCAAGGCCTTGAAATCCGCTTCCTTGAGTTGCATCCGGCTGTACATGGGCTGCTGGTCGGCCTTGGTGATCCTGAAGTAGGCGGCCACCTGCTCGGCATGGGAAATCTTACCCAGGACGGCGGACTTGATTTCCGGGTTGGCGGCCAGCAACATGTCGGCCCGGGCCTGCCTGCCGGTGGCAAGGTAGGCGAAGGACCTTTGGGCGAGGGTGGCCCGTTCCAGGATCGAAGCCATGGCCTCGATCACGACGGGGTCGTCGGACCAATCTGTGGTTACCTCGCCCGCGAGCACCACGTCCGCGTCTGTGATCTGTTCGTTCTGGTGTTTGGTAACGGTTCCGATGGTCGCTTGGAGATCCTCACCGGCCGGCTGCGAGTTGAAGAAGCCGAAATAGATGATCACGGCCGCAGCGATGATTCCAATGACCCCCAGCAAACTGCGATTCCTGTTCATTAGATTTCCTCCCCTTTTTCGTTTTCCGTTTCACGGCTCAACACGATATACAAGTCAGGATATAAAAAGTTGGTCGAAAAGCGGATCTCTTTCATTTCCCCTCTTCGTCCAGTATTTCTGTGTGGACCAGCCCCCCGTCCGAGAAAATCAACATCGTGATCGGTACCTGGTTATCCATGTCCTGACGGAATACTAGGTCGTAACTCCCGTCGCCCTCGTGGTTGAGTTCGATCAGGGAATCCGAAACCGTCAGGGTTGCGGGTGTGGGATTGTCGGAGTGGTAGTACTGCAGGGCGGAGTGAAGTCCGGGGCGGAACTTGACGACCACCGGTTGCGTTGTTTTGAGCTCCAAGTGGAGTCTGAGGTCCGGACCGTTGCGCAGGGTGCTGTATCGTGCGGAAAGGCCGGGATAGGCCAGCGTGGCTTCGGAACCGCGTTCCAGATCCCAGGCTCGGTGGTTCGCGGTCCCGCTCAGGTATCCGGACAGTTCAGGACCATGACCGGAGGTGAGCCGGTCGGACCCCGCGAAAAGCACCAGACCGAGCATGAGACCCGCGATGAAGGTGAAGGCGTACGCCGGTTGCAGGCGGAATCGGAACAGATCCCGGCAGGCGGTCGGCAGATTCTTGCGGCCCCTCGTGGAGTGCGCTGCTTGAAGGTTGCCTGTCCGCTCGTCCAGCCTGGCCAGGATGTCGTCGCCCAGTCCCGGCGGAGGGTTCAGCATGGCGACTTTTTCAAACACGTTCAGGGCCAGGCCCAGTTCCCGGTAGTAGGTCCGGGCCTCTTCATGGCCGTTCAGGAAATTCTCGAGCTCCCGCGACTGCTCGGGGGAGTTGGCCCCGTCGAATTCCTGGTTCATCAGATCGATGTATTTCTGGCTGATCATCTCATGTATCCCTGTTGGATCAATTCCCTACGAAGGACTTGCCGGGCGCTGAACAACCTGGATTTCACCGTTTTCTCGGGTATGCCGAGGATGTCGGCGATCTCACTGTAGGGAAGCAGGAGAAGATGTTTGAGCACGATCACGATTCTCTGATCGTAGCTCATGACGTTCAGCGCCTTCTGCAGATAGTGGCCCATTTCGTTCAGTTCGAGGTCGTCTTCGGGCGAGGGTACGCGTGCGGGGGGATCGTATTCGAAATCCCGGCGCCTTTTGCGGCGATTGATGAGATTGAGGGTTTCGTTGACGGTGATCTTGTAGATCCAATTGAAGAATTTATAGGATGGATTGAAGGTGTCGATCTTCTCGAAGGCCTTGATGAAGGCATTCTGCGTGATGTCTGCGGCGTCATCGAAGTCTTGGACCATCCGGTAGGCGGTGTTGAATATCGGTTTTTCATAGCGGGCCACGAGCATCGTAAAGGCCTTTCGGTCCCCGTTCTGGAACTGGATGGCGAGCTGTGCATCCGTGTTTGCCATAAATACAAACGCCTGCAGAAAAGGTTGGTGACATTTTTTCACGCCGAGGTGTGAAAGCAGGTAGACGCAGCCAATCGGCGTGGTCTGGGCGAGAGTATTCCGGGCGGGACGGTCCGTCGTCGTCATCCGGGAGGAGTCGAACGGCTCGGATGCGGGACCTGATGATGTTCGAATGGATCGGCGGATCGAGTCAGTCCGTTGACTTTCAAGCTAACCCTGAATAATAGCAGTCGATTCTACCCCCTTGACATCATACTTGCGACGCTATTCGATGTCAAAGATCAAATCGAATCGCGTCACCGTGAACAATTCGCGGATATGGTCGCTGGAGTTGATGATCTTGATCTTGTCGCCCGTGGCGTCGAGGCGACGTTGGACCTTGATGAGGATGCCCAGCCCTGAACTTGAAATGTACCTGAGATCCTGGAAATCCAGGACGGTGCTCTCGGTGATACCGTTCAGGAGTTCCTCGGCCTTCTGGGATTTGCCGGCGACGAACATACCCTTCAGGTAGATGACTCCCGTTTCATCCTGCCAGATATCAAACATGTCGCACCTTCCACCGGCCAGGGGAAACCGTGAACCCCCACCATGATAGCGTAGAACACCCCAATAATACACCCATTTTCAGGAGATGGCGTCCCAAAGAGGATCAGCGGCGACGGCGACGCCGGAAGAGCCGGCCGAGGGATGATGCCAGGGAGTGGCTCGTAGCGGGAGGAAAGGCGCTCCGGCCGGAGTCCGGGGCGGCAGCCTCGCGGATGGACCGCACGATGGAATCGGCAAGGTCGGCCTTGGGCATCGGAGTGGGTTCCTGATCGTCCGGCGGCAACGATACGGGGGGACGTGGTCGGGATTCCTGCAGCCGTTGGTCATCCGCGCGAGGTGTGATCTCGACGGAGCGGTCCTCGGCATCCACCTCGAAGACCCTCACCGAGAGGGATTCGAGATCAACGCTGGACAACACGGGATCCTCGTACCTCAGCCGGTTTTTCCTCGCCTGCCCGGTCGAGGAGTGCTGGCGAAGGCCCAACAGGAAAATCAGGACTCCGGAGCCGAGAGACATGATGGCTCCCGTATGTGCCAGGGCCTTCCACTGCCGGAACTGCTGATCCTGAGTCGCGGGACCGGGATCGACCGCCTGGCCGATCTGTGATTCCAGGAAAAGGAGCTGGAGCCCGACCAGCAGGCACATCAGCGCCGCTATGCCGCTGAAGATGGTCATCAGGGTTCCCATGCCTCGATCGGATTTCATGAACTCCAGACAAGCAGGTCGCGTGCCACTCCGCCGCGAGCGGACAGAATAATCCGGGTTATGGGGAAATCCGTGGATTCGGGTCCCCCGCGGGGTATACTGCCTGTCTGGGAAAGGGGAGACCATGTCCGAACTGGCGAAATTGATCGAAAATGCCGGCAGCATCGCCGTGTTCACCGGAGCCGGGATTTCCACCCTCTGCGGCATCCCGGATTTCCGCGGCCCACAGGGAATCTACAAGCATCTCGACGCCGACCGCATCTTCGGTCTGGATCAGTTCCGGCTCGATCCGGGTTTCTATTACGAACACGCCAGGGATTTCATCTACACCCTCCAGGAGCGTCGGCCCGGCCTTGTGCACATCGTATGCGCGGCTCTTGAAACAAAGGGACTGGTCCGTGGGGTCATCACCCAGAACATCGACATGTTGCATCAGCGGGCGGGATCGCGGCATGTCGTCGAACTCCACGGCTCACCCGCGATCCACACCTGTCTCCACTGCGGCCGGCGGACCACATTCGAGGAGGTGGCGCCGGTCGTGCAGGCCGGCCGGTTGCCCTGCTGCGACGCGTGCGGCGCGGTGGTCAAACCCGACATCACCTTTTTTGGGGAGATGCTGCCGGCAGGGGCCCTGGAGGAGGCCTTCGCCCTGGCGGCTTCCGTGGATCTCCTCCTGGTCCTGGGTTCGTCTCTGGTCGTTCAGCCGGCGGCTTCGGTTCCGTTGGCCACCTTGGAGTCCGGCGGTCGTCTGGCCATCGTCAACCTGGGCGCCACCCCCCTGGACAGCCACGCCGTGGGCCGCTGGGATGATCTGGAAACGGAATTCCTGACCCTGGTCCGCCATTTTGCTTTGGACACCGATCAATCCGGGTAAAAAATTTTCCTAACTCCCAATTAGGCTTGGTTTTTGATGACTCTCCCGGGAATCGCGGGCAGGAGGTGCCCGAGTGGAGGTTTTGGGGCAATCCGCCCAGATTGGACGCCGGGGCTGTTGCAAAACCGATGTCCCGGGGCGAAAAATTTACCGGTCGAACCGGATAGGACCAGGGAGTGAAAGAGAATCATGGGGGAAAAAGTGACCAATAGTGTGCTTCGCAATCTGGTGGCCAACACCGGTGATCTCGCCGCCCTGCCGACAACGGTCGTGGATCTGCTTTACATCTTCAGGGAAGCTGACGCCAGTGCGCAGAGCGTGGTGAACATTCTCCACCGCGATCCCGCCATGACCGCCAATGTCCTGAAACTGAGCAATTCCGCCTTTTACGGAGCCCGGCGTGAAATCAGCAGCGTCCAGGAGGCCCTGGTGATGCTGGGCAACAGGGCGGTCGTGACCATGGCCTTCGCCTCGGGCATGGCTTCGGTGATGCGCAGGGATCTGGACGGCTACAACGTGAGCCGCAGTCGGTTCTGGGACCATTCCGTCCTCGCTGCGTCCGCCGCCTCGTTCGCCGCGGAAAAACTGGGCTTTGCTTCGCGCAAGTGCGAGGCCTTCACCGCGGGTTTGGTCCACGACGTGGGGATGCTGGTGATCGACGCCTATCTGGTCGTCAACAAGAAGAACCTGGTCACCGCCGAGCCGGCGTTCGATGTTTCGGGTCCCGAGCGGCGTCTGCTCGGTTTCGACCACTGCGAAGCGGGAGCGATGCTTGCCGAAAATTGGGGGTTCCCGCCAGTGCTCCGCGACTCAATCAAATATCACCACGATCCCCAGCTCGCGGGGGAATGGCAAGACGTTGTGCGCTCGGTCGCGGTGGGCAACCTCCTGGCCCTGATCATCGAGCAGGATCTCGACCCCCACAACCATTCCATGGTCCGCGGACTTCTGAAAAAACTCGATCTCGACGCGGATTTCGTGGCCGGCTTGAGAGACGACCTGGGCGGCGATATGGATGCGATCGTGGCGTCCGCCCTGAGCTCCGAACCCTGTCCTGCCTGACAGCTTGACGCGATTCGGGAGGAACCGTAGTATGCAGGAGCGGAAAAACCTGCCGGGTTTCCCGCCTGCTTGATTCCGAGTCGAATCAGGACTATTTCATCATCCCAACCACTGGAGAAGAGATGACCCAGGGACATCCCAAAGGTCTGGCCGTATGCTTCGGCGCGGAGATGTTCGAGCGCCTGTGCTACTACGGCATGCGCGGATTGCTCATCCTGTATCTGACCGACGCGCTCATGCAGGGCGACACCAAGGCCATCGGCATCTACGGCGCCTACACGGCCCTTGTCTACGCCGCTCCCGTCTGGGGCGGGAAGCTGGCCGACGCGGTGCTGGGATTCCGGCGGGCGGTTGTCTTCGGCGGGATCGTCATGGCCGTCGGCGAGTTCATGATCCTCGGCGGCACCGAAACCTGGCTGTACCTGGGTATGGCCGCCATCATCGTCGGCAATGGTTTCTTCAAGGCCAACATCTCCACCATCGTGGGGCGCCTTTACAAGGACGGCGACCCGTTGCGGGATTCGGGCTTCACCATCTTCTACATGGGCATCAACATCGGGGCCCTGCTGGCCACGGTGGCCGTGGCTCCCCTCGGCGAGAAATTTGGTTACCACTGGGGCTTCCTGCTGGCGGGGATCGGTATGTTGGTCGGCATCGCGATCTTCCTGAGGGGCCAGGACAAGCTGCAGGGCGTGGGCGAACCCAACGATCCCGAGGCTCTGCGCAAGTACGGCAAGCTGGTGTACGGTGTGTCCATCCTAGCCATCCCTGCCCTGTACGCCCTGATCGCCTACGGCACGGACATCGTCATCCTGGGCAGGGGCCTCCTTTTCTGGATCCTCATGGGCCTGCTGGCCTACGTGTGTTTCCACCTGTTGCGCGAGGGGTTCAAGGGCGACCGCGTCCAACGGGACCGCATCATCGTCCTGATGATTCTGATGACCTTCAACGTCGTGTTCTGGGCCTTCTTCGAGCAGGCCGGCAGCTCCCTGACCCTGTTCGCCCTGCGCAACGTCGACCGCAACATCATGGGTTTGTATGAAATGCCGGCCTCGCAGACGCAGTTCTTCAATCCGGCCTTCATCATCCTGTTCGGCAGCATATTCTCCGTGATGTGGATCAAGCTGTCCAAAATGGGCAAGAACCCCAGCATTCCCATGAAATTCGGCATGGGTATCGTGCAACTTGGGTTGGGTTACCTGGCGCTTCTGCTGGGAGCGGGATTTGCCGGTCAGGAAGCGATGGTGCCCCTGATCTTCCTGGGCATCATGTACCTGCTTCATACCACCGGTGAGCTGTTCCTGTCTCCTATCGGCCTGTCGATGGTCACCAAACTGGCTCCCAAGCACATGACAGGCAGCGCCATGGGGGCCTGGTTCCTGTCCTTCGCCTTTTCCATGTACGTGGCGGCGGGTCTGGCCAAACTCACCGGTGGGGTTGGGGAAGATGGCGCTGTCGAGGCGGTCCTGGCGCCGACTGAAAGCCTTACAACCTACATCGACCTGTTCGGGAAAATGGGTTTTGTGGCCGTGGGGATCGGGTTGTTCCTGATGCTTCTTTCCAAGCCCTTGACCCGTCTGATGCACGGGGTCGAGTAGGGCGGAACAAAAATCAGTGGTCCTGAATGCTCCCATGGCGTATTTTGCTTCGGACCGTGAAGGAAATGGCGGTTTCCCGATATTCGCACCGGGTGACCGCCATTTTGCTGAATTTCCCGATATTTCCATCCATTCCGACGCCGGAGGCAGATGATGTCGCAAGCCCAAGCCATGACCGCTCCGCCCCCCAAAGGGCATCCCAAAGGCTTGAAGGCCCTGTTCTTCACCGAGATGTGGGAACGGCTCGGCTTCTACCTGATGCTGGGCATCCTGTTCCTCTACATCATCGATACCGAACGCGGCGGCCTGGGTTTCACCACCGCCATGGCCGGAGAGATTTACGGCACCTACATGGCTTTCGTGTACTTCACGCCCTTCGTGGGCGGCATGATCGCCGACCGTGTTCTGGGCTATCGCCGTTCCGTGTTGATCGGCGGTCTCCTGCTGGCCGCGGGCTATTTCGCCTTGGGCATCCGCAGCATGCCGACCTTCTACGCCGGTCTGGCTCTTCTGTGCTTCGGCAATGGATTCTTCAAGCCCAACATCTCCGCCATGGTGGGCAACCTTTACGCTCCTGGCGATTCCCGGCGCGACGCGGGCTTCAACATCTTCTACATGGGCATCAACATCGGCGCGACGATTTCCGCACTTCTGGCCGCGCCTCTGCGCAACCTGTGGAGCTTCAACATGGCCTTTTCGGCCGCCGGCGTGGGCATGCTGGTCGGGGTCGTGATCCTGCTGATCAACTGGAAGGGGCTCGGGGAAGCCGACCGCAAACCCACGACCGCACCAGGTGATTTCGGGCTGCGGCAGGTATTTTTGACCATCCTGCTGCCGGCGGGGGTCTTCGGGGCCATCGGGTATTTCGCGGGCCAGCGAATTCCCTTCGTGGCCGACACCATCGGTCCGGTGACCTTCGGCTTCATCATCGGCATGCTGCCGATCATGGGATATTTCCTCAATATCGTGCGCACGGCGAACTCGGAGGAGAAGCCCGGCCTGGCCGCCCTGATCCCGGTCTACATCGCCGGCGGCGCGTTTTTCATGGTGCTGCACCTGAGCGGCGGTCTGATCACGGTGTTCGCCGAGCACAACACCGACCGCCAGGCTGAGTGGATCCCCAATGCCACCGAGTTCTACGCCCAGAAGGCCATGCCGTCCTACTTCGGCAACGCCGATCCGAACCTTTCCCGTCCGGACGAGCGCACCCTGTTCACCGTGTCGGATCAGGCCGAGGCCATGTTCGGGGCCAGGATCCTTGACCAGTCCACGGTGGACATGATCTCCTCCGACAGGATGTCCGGGGTGACGGTGCACGAATACACCGGCCAGCCCGAGTTGGAGGGCGGTTTCGCCTGCAAGGTGTATCCCGACGCGAACGTCAGCCTCAAAGAAGCCAAGGACCCCCACGGGGTGACCACCACCAGCGTGAAGATCGTTCCGGAACAGACGCTCTCCACCGGCCAAGTGGCTCTGGCCCGCACCATCGACGGGGCCGAGGTGCCGGTGATCATGGTCTCCCAGGGAACCTTCGGGAGTGTCTACGAGAAAGCCGCTCCCGACACTCCCCGGTTGGCGCCCGGAAAGTACGTGCGGCTGATAAACGCCGAGCTGCTGACCGGATTCCT
>CBDURF010000127.1:0-10556 GCA_965369705.1 uncultured bacterium | reverse complement strand
CTGACCGACTTCGGCCGGACCGGCCGGTTCGCAGATGACGTAGGAATGGTCGTAATGATCCTGGATGGTGGAGCGGACGATGACTTGACTGTGCGCGGGATCGCCCACGGCGCGGACTTCGACCCGGTCGCTGCGCATCCGGTGGGGAAAAGCAAGCCGGTTGAACGCCGTCCTGTCGTCCTGGTCGGCCAAGGCCTCCTGCAGGTCCGAAAGTTCCACCATCTGGGTCGCGCGGCGGTTGGGGTGGTGGAACATGCGGACCAACAGGCGATCGAAGATGTCCAGCAGCTGCAGGTCGGCGCCCTTGAAATAGGTGTTCCGGAAAAGGGTGAACCGGGCGATTTCCGGCAGCCTGTCCAGCCGGTACAGGCGAGTGAGTTCCTCGAGAATTTCCAGCCGGGCCTTCAGCCGGCCCTGGGGATTCACGGTTTCCCATTCCTCGAAGCGGTGGATGGCCCCCAGCAGGCTCAATGGCGGGTGATAACTTCCCTCCAGGGACCGGATGAAACCGTCAAGGGCCTCGGTGAAACCCAGGCCCATTTCATCGACGCCGCGGTTGCTGATCTCCTCCTGCAACTCCTTCAGCCAGGCCAGGGCTTCATCCGGATCCAACGCCTCGACGAAGGCCTCGAAGATCCATTCCCGTTCGAGGTATTCCAGACTCCAGGGGTAGTGACTGACGGTGTGCTGGTACATGTTCCGCCAGATGGGCCGGATCAGGGACAGGGGCCCGGTGTAGAGTTTCCAGCCCGACAGGTTGTTCTGCACCGCACCCCGCCGGAAATCGGGCTCCGGAACCACGATGTTGTTGGGGGTGATCAGACCGGGAATGATCCGTCGTCCGCTGTTGCGCCAGCCGCGCACGACCACGCTCATGGCCCGGACCATCAGCTGATGCCAACGCAACCGGGTCGTCGGATCGGTGCCCGGGCCGCGGATGCCACTGTACTCGCGGACCTTTTCCCACACCGTCAGGTCGCTGACGTATGCCATGGACAAGGCGCCCAGTTCGGGCCGGAAACAGCCGAAGGTGGGAAGCACGGAAGTGCCGAAGGGGTAACCGCCCAGGACGATGTACCAGAAAATTGTGTTGCGGATGTGGTCTTGGTCGAAGTCCTGGCGGATGATCACCTGGAGGTCGAAATGCTTGCCGCCGCTGGTGTTCACGCTCACGCGGTAGCGTGAATCCTCGAACCGGGAGATAATGCGGGAAACCCAGATGCCGCCTGGGCCGATTTCGTCCAGCGACAGATCCTCGCCCTCGAACGCCAGCAGGAGCGACTGCTTGAGAAAGGTCGTACCGATCAGGACTTCCTCCAGCCGTCCGATCTCCTCGGCGCCGAGTCCTTCCTGAAAGACGATCTTGTCTGCCCAGGCCGCGGGGTCGAGGCCTTCGTAACCGGTCTTGAGCTTGTCCTCGAACCAGGTGGCCAGGTTGTTGAATTCCTGCAGGGCGTTGGCCGCCAGAACGGGATCTTTGTCGTGCTTGGCCCAAATGACCAGTTCCTCCCGGATGGGACCGTAGAACTCGGGGTGGAAACGCCCGAAGTCGGCCAGTAACCGGAACAGGTCCGCGAACAGCCGGCGGGTCCGCTCGGAGGCCGGCCAGGATAGCTGCGTGCGGTAGGTGTGGAGACGTTGTCGGAACGCCTGCAGGCGGCGGGGTTCGATGCGGGCCTTGCTGATGGCGGTGAAGCTTTTTTCGTCGAGGAACGGCTTGCCCGATTCGATGAAGGCCGGCAGGTAGCGCAGGTAATCGGGTGACGGCTGGTCCAGGACCAGCACCTGGTAGGCCCGGCAGCGCACGGGTTTCTCCCGGTGATTGGCCAGGGATTCCAGCCGCCTGCGGATGACCCGACCCAGGCGGACGCCGGCCCGACCCAACTCGCGGTCCAGTTCGATGACCGCGCCGAGGGCCTGCTCCCGGTCACCGAACATGGCTCGGCTGCACAGGGCGTTGACTTCCTCCAACTGGCGGTCCACTCGGCCCGCGTCCACGGGGCCCGAATGGTCCGCGGCCCCGTCGGGGGGCAGGTAGACATGTTCCGAGAATCCACCCAATTCGGTGTCCCAACCGGTGCGGCAGGGACTGAAGTTGATCAGCTGTGAGTTGGCCATCCACAGCAGGGGCTGGCGGATCAGCAGGCCCAGGTCGATGACCTGCCCGTCCAGCCGGTACTCGAGATCGCCGATACGGACGCGGCCGTCCGTTCCCTTGTCCAGGGTCAGGGTCCGGCTGGATTCATTGTTGATCAGGAACCCGTCGCGGGGCTCGATGGCGTCCTCGAGCACCCCCAGGTCACGGAAGAACCAACGGGGGATGCGGACCGAGTAGGGGCCGACTTCCAGGACACGCACGCTGGATCGGTACAATTCGGCAATTTCGGCGGAAAAATTTGCTTCAATGGCTTTGCGCCGGAACGACCCCTTGGAAGTCAATTCTCCCTGGTCCTGGCTGAAGTCCCGCTCCAGGATCGCGAAGTTGATCACCCTTTCGTAGGCGGCCAGGACGGGGTTGGCGGTGGTGATGATCTGCTGGAAATATTCCCGGCGGTCCTCCCGGCTGGTCAGTGAATGCAGGACATCGTCCTGATCGTCCGGAACGATCAGCAGGGTGTTGTAGCTGCGGCCGTCGCCGACCAGGAAGGTCCGTTTGATGCCGGGCACCTGCTCGAACAACGATTCCACCACGCGGGGGGCGATGGTCTGGCCACGGTTGTTCTTGTAGATGTCCTTGATCCGGTCGACGATTTCCAGGTGACCGTTCCCCGCCTCGCGGAACAGATCTCCGGTGGCCAGCCAGACATCGTCCGAGTCCTGGTCCTCGACCGCCAGGCAACCGGCGGGTGCGTCCTCGGGCAGGTACCTGGCGATGTAACAGCCGGCGATCTGCAGTTCTCCCTCGTCGGAAAAACGCACCTTGACCCCGGGCAGCGGCACACCCACCGAGTTCTCGACGTAGTCGTCGGGCGGGGTCATGGTCAACCCGCCCGTGCCTTCGGTCATGCCAAACCCGCTGCACAGACTCACGCCGTTGCGATGGAAGAACCGGAACACGCGCGGGTCGAGGTAACCCGCGGCGGACAGTCCCCAGGATAGCCTATCGTCGACGACGTCCCGGAAGATATCCTCCTGGGACCTTTCGATTTCCTCGCCCTGGGCCAGATCCATGACCCGATCGCGGATCTGGATCCACCGCACCGGCACGCTGATCAGCGCGGTCGGGCGGACCTGCTGGAACTGGGAGAGCAGGGTGGCGGCCGACGGGTTGCCCGCGAAGATGTAGGTGCCGCCCCAGAAGATGGTGCCCAGCATCTCCAGATAGCGGCCGAAAGTGTGGAACAGGGGCAGGTAACAGAGCAGGACTTCATCACGGCCGACCTCGGGCAGGGCCGCCGCCCGGGCGAATCGTTTCGTCACCAGGTTGTACTGGTTGAAGACCACGCCCTTGGGGCGGCCGGTGCTGCCGGAGGTGAACATGACCGTGGCGGGTTCGCGCATGGTGCGCCGGGGGCGTTCGGCCAGCAGGATTTCGATCTCGTCGGCGTCCAGTTGGGCGCAGCGCTCATCCAGCAGGTGGATACTGTCTTCACCCACCCGCAGACAATGGTTCAGGGTGTAGATGATGAAGGGTTGCTCCGCCTTGGCGCGGACGGCCAGGAGGGTTTCCAATCGGTCCGGGTGGTCGCAGACCGCTACCGTGATACGCAGTCTGTTGAAGATCCAGACCAGGTTTTCGGTGTTGAAATGGATGTTCAAGGGTGTGATGAAGATGTCGTTGGTCAGGCAGGCCAGGTCGCAGCAGGCGGAGCCGAGGCTGTTCTGGCACAGGAGGGCGACGCGCGGGCCGTCCTGCTTGCGCGAGCCGCCGGCCGCCAGTTCGGGTCGCGGCCCTTCCTTCAGGAACATCGCGGCGATGGAACGGACCCGCCGCCTGGTCTGCTCGTAGTTCCAGCTCCCGCTGCCGGGCTCGGCCAGTTCCTGGAACAGCACATGTTCGGGCTGATCGGCGACCCGCCGGTCCAACAGATCACCCAGGGTGTAGGCGATATCTTCGCAGACGGTGAAGGTGGTTTCCGCCCACCGGACCCGAGCAGCCGCGTCGGGCAGGGCGGTGAGAAAGTCCGGGTGGCGGGTCAGGGCCAGGTAGTCGTCCCACAGATCCCGGTCCTGGCTCGTCGCGGGGCCGGTGGCCAGCAGTTCCTCGGCGCAGGCGAGCAGTTCGGCGGCCGGAGCGGCCAGGGATTCTCCGGCGCGATCCCCCGTCGATGAAGCGAAGGGGCGCAGGAGGGTCCCTAGGCGGTGGGCCTGGCTTGCCATCAGTCCTCCCGGCCGTTCCCGTCCGGAGCGGTCACCAGTCGGTAGCCGACTCCGTGGACGGTCAGGATGTGCCGGGGGTGGCGGGGGTCCGTTTCGACGATCTTGCGCAGGGCCAGGATGAAGTTGTCCACGGTGCGGGTGGTTGGATAGGCGCCGAATCCCCACACGCGGTCGAGGATCGTTTCCCGGTCCACCGGTTCCCCTTCGTGTTCGCTGAGCAGGCGCAGGATCATCACTTCCTTTTCCTTCAGGTCGATGGTGCCGTCGTCGGTGACGGCCTGATAGGCCCGCAGGTTGACCTCGGCTTTGCCGATGCGCAGGGTGGTGGGGGTTTCCTGGCCCCGAAACCAGTCCTGGCGCCGGAAGAGGGATTTGATGCGCGCCAGCAGCTCGGCCAGGTCGAAGGGTTTGGTGATGTAGTCGTCGCCGCCCTCGTCCAGTCCCCTGATCCGGTCCTGACCCGCGCTGCGGGCCGTCAGGAAAAGGACGGGCAGGCGATCACCCTCGTGGCGCACCTGCCGGCAGAAAGCGAAACCATCCATGCCGGGCAGCATGACATCCAGCAGAATGAGTTCGATGCCCCCGCCCCGCCACAGCTCAAGGCCTTCTTCGGCGCTGTGGGCCAGCACCGGTTCGTATCCCTCGAGTTCAAGATTGATCCTCAGGCCGTCGGCCAGGTGCGCGTCGTCCTCGACGACCAGAATGCGCCTCTTCATGGGTCTCCTCCCGAATGTGCGAACGGTCACTCCATAACGGCCGGTTCCCGGTCAAACACCGGCTGTCAGGGCGGGCAGGACGAGGGTGAAGGTGCTGCCTGCGCCCTCCTCGCTCTCAAGTTCGGTCCGGCCGCCCATTGTCTCGATGTTGCGGCGAACCAGATGCAGGCCGATGCCCGCACCGGGATGGCGGCTGTCCTTGTCCCCGCTATAGAAACACTCGAAGACCTTCTCGTGCAAGCGACGGGGGATGCCGGGGCCGTTGTCGGTCACCTTCACCCGGTGCCACTTGTCACCCGCAAGCACCGTGACGGCCACCGTGACCTGAGTGGGACTGTGCCTGACGGCGTTGACGATCAGGTTGCGCAGGGCCAGATCGAAGGTCAGCCGACGACCGAGGATGAAGGTGCCGGCCGGTGCGTCGAGAGACAATTCGGCCCCGTGGTCGGCGGCGAAATCCCGTAGGTCGTCCAGCACCGCGCGACATTCCGCGGCCAGGTCCATCCGGGCCTGCGGTCCCCGGGCGAAGGTGTCGTCCGCGCTCATCGACAGCAGTTCGTCCACCAGGGTATCCAGGCGGTTGATGTCTTCCACCATGCGGCCCTGGATGTGTGACCGGTCCGTTTCGCCCAGTCCTTCGCGTCCCAGGGTTTCGGTGTAGAGTCGCAGGCTGGCCAACGGCGTCTTGAATTCGTGGGTGGCGCCGGACAGGAAAAGCTCCCGGGTTTTCTTGAACTTGACCTCGCTGCGCCAGGACAGGTACAGGATGGTCGAGCCGGCCACCAGCAGGGTGATGAAAAAGATCCCCTCGTAGAGGAACATGTTGCGGGTGGCCCGGGCGTCTTTCCTGATGGTCCGCATCACGGAGGGGTCAACCTGGACTTCCACCCCGGTGTCGGTCTTCACGAAGATGAGATGGGGGAAGGAGGGCCCCAACCAGGCGCGGGGGTCTTCGCGCAGCCGGGCATCGGACTGGAGGAGGAAAGTGGCGTGGAGCTTTTCGGTGGCCAGTTTCTGTAGTTCGTATTCGGCCCGGTCGTTACCCACGCTGGTCAGGAAATAGATCCACCATGCTCCCATGACCAGCAGCAGGAGGACCAGAATGACGTAGAATACACCCAGGCGATTACTCATGCCCTGCTTCGACCTCTACTGGTATTCCTTCCCCAAAATGACGCTGACGATGATGGCGCCCACCGCCAACGGTGATACGAAACGGATCAGGAAACGCCACAGGCCGTAACTGGCCAAAGGACCGTGCCCGTCCTCGAGTTCCTGCCTGGTTGTCGCGGTGTTCAGCACCCACCCGCAGAACAGGGCGATCAGGAAACCGCCGACGGGCAGAAACCAGTTGCTGGCCAGATAGTCCATGGTTCCGAACACGCCCTGGGTCGATTCCCGTCCGATCAGGTTGATGGAGGTCAGCGCGTCGTTGCCGCCCAGGCTCAGCGCGTTGAGTACGCCGAAGACGGTGATAACGCCACCCATGGTCAGGGTGGCCCGGTGCCGCTTCCAGCCCAGTTCGTCGATGGCGAAACTGCTGACGACCTCCAGCAGACTGATGGTGCTGGTCAGCGCCGCGAAACCGATCAGGATATAGAACAGCGCGTTGAGCAGGCCGCCCCCCGGCAGCTTGACCAGCACGGTGGGGATGGTGGTGAACAGGATGGTGGCGCTCTTGTTCACCTCGATGTTGGAGGTGTTGATGATGGAGAACATGATGACGCAGGCCATCAGGGCGATCAGCGTGTCGAGAAAGGAGATCTGCAGGACGGCCCGGGGGATGGAGATCTCTTTGCCGATGTAGCTGCCGTAAGTGAGCATGGCGCCCATACCCAGACTCAGGGTGAAGAAGGCGTGGCCCAGGGCCTCGAGCACCGCGCCGGCGGTCAGGGTGGAAAAATCGGGCTGGAACAGGAATCGTATCGCTTCGCTGAAACCGGAGGTGGTCGTGCTGTAGATCACCAGGATGATCAGGATCAAAAACAGGAAAGGCATCAGCAGCTTGGCCACCCGCTCGATGCCGCCCTTGACGCCGAAGAAGACCGCGCCGGTGGTGGCGCCCATGAACAGGACGTGGTACAGGATCTGTTGTGGGCCGCTGGCCAGGAACTCGTTGCCGAAGTAATTGCCCAGGGCCGCGGGGTCGGCCGCCAGTTCGGTGAGGTGGCCGTTAAGAGCCAGCCAGGTGTAGTGGATGGTCCAGCCCGCCACAACGCTGTAGTACGACAGGATGGTGAACCCGGCCAGGACCCCGAGCCAGCCGACACCCTGCCAAGCCGCGCCGCCGGGACGTTCGGCGGCCAAGATCTTGAACGCTCCGACGGGACTCTGATGGGTGCGCCGGCCCATCAGGATCTCGGCCATCATGATGGGAACCCCGACCAGGGCCACCGCGGCGATATAGACCAGGACGAAGGCCCCGCCGTCGTTTTCGAGGGTGATATAGGGGAATTTCCAGAGATTGCCCAGGCCGATGGCGCTGCCGGTGGCCGCCAGGATGAAGCCGATCCGGCCGCTCCACTGTCCGCGGGGTTCAGTCATCGGGAATCCTTTCCTGCCTCGTGTGAAAAACCGGCGTCCCGCCGGGGAACGCCGGATGCATCATAAGCCAAGGACCATCGCTTGAAAAGGGCGATCAGGAAGGAGGCGCCACGGTCGACGGATCGGCAGCGAATCACCGGCGGGCAAGAAAAAAGGATCCGGCCGACCGGATCCTTTTCCATAATTGGTAGCGGGGACAGGATTTGAACCTGTGACCTTTGGGTTATGAGCCCAACGAGCTACCAGACTGCTCCACCCCGCATCCATTTCAAAATTCTGGTTCCACCAGCGGTGGGCCCGGAATATAGGATCCGCCCCTGGGGCTGTCAAGAAACGCAGGAATCATTCACCGGATGGATCATTGGCGGTCATTGCCCCTTCTCGCCCGGGGGCAGCACCATCAGGACTTCCTCTGCGGGACGCCGCATGTTCTGCTCTTCCCGCGCGATTTTTTCCAGAGCCCGGGGATCGTTCTTCAGGGCCTCCAGGCGCTCCGTCAATTCCCGGTTCTGCTGCTCCAGGGCGGCCACTTCTTCACGCAGCTGCTCCTCCCGGCCGACCAGGTTGAACCAGGAGACGATGCCGTTCTCACCCAGCTGTGAAATAACCAGCATCATGAGCAGGCCGGTGCAGACCAGGATCGCAAGGGAATGGCGGGCCAGGACACTGCCGGCCGGGTTGCCCCGAATGAATCCGTCCTTCGCCGCGGGGTTGGGCAGGTTGTTCATGCTCCCTCATTTCCTGAAGCCGAAGATCCTTCTTCGTCACTGCTGGAAGTTGACACTGGAATGAGGCGCCGGCAGCGGGTGCCGGCCGACCCACTCGTCAACTCAGATTATAGAAGCAACCCGGTCCGAGGTAAACCGCCAGATCGTCAAGTTCCTCCTCGATGCGCAGAAGCTCGTTGTACTTGGCTACCCGGTCGCTCCGGCACAGCGAACCCGTCTTGATCTGGCCGGCGTTCGTGGCGACCGCCAGGTCGGCGATCGTGTAGTCGGCCGTCTCGCCGCTGCGGTGGCTGATAACGTTGGTGTACCCCGCGTGTTTGGCCATCTCGATGGTGCCGAGGGTTTCGCTGAGGGTGCCGATCTGGTTCAGCTTGATCAGGATGCTGTTGACGCAGCCTTCCTCGATCGCCCGGCGCAGCTTTTCCGGGTTGGTCACCAGCAGATCGTCGCCCACGATCTGGATCCGATTGCCCAGCGCTTCGTACAGAAGGCCCCAGCCGTCCCAGTCGTTTTCGTCGAGACCGTCCTCGATGGACATGATGGGGTAGTTCTTCACCATGTCGCTGTACATCTCGATCATCCGGGCCGCATCCCAGGGCTCGCCGCCTTCGGCTTCCAGGTGATACATGCCGTCCTTGAAGAATTCGCTGGCGGCCGGGTCCATGGCCAGCACGATGTCCTCGCCGGGTTTGAAGCCGGCCTTTTCGATCGCCTCCATCAGCAGATCCAGGGCTTCGCCGTTGCTGCCGAGATTGGGGGCGAAGCCGCCCTCGTCCCCGACGGAAGTGGCCAGGCCCTTGTCATGGAGGATCTTCTTGAGGGTATGGAACGTTTCCGCGCCGTAGCGCAGGGCTTCGGAGAAGGTGGGGGCGCCCACGGGCATGATCATGAATTCCTGGATGTCCACGTTGTTGTCCGCGTGCGACCCGCCGTTCAGGACGTTCATCATGGGCACGGGCAGGGTGCGGGCGTTGACCCCGCCGATGTACTGGTATAACGGCAGACCCACCGACGCCGCCGCGGCCTTGGCGACGGCCAGGGAAATTCCCAGGATGGCGTTGGCGCCCAGCTTGCCCTTGTTGGGGGTGCCGTCGGCCTCGCACATGATCCTGTCGATGAGGATCTGATCAGTGGCGTCGATGCCGATGAGTTCCTCTTCCAGGTCCTTCACGTGGCTCACGGCCTTGAGCACACCCTTGCCGCCGTAGCGGTGCTTGTCGCCGTCCCGCAGTTCGACGGCTTCGTGTTCACCGGTGGAGGCCCCGCTGGGGATACCGGCCCGCCCGACGCTGCCGTCTTCCAAAAAGACATCGACTTCGACGGTGGGATTGCCGCGGGAATCGAGGATCTCGCGCGCCTGGATCATCTCGATGAAGCTCATGGGACATCTCTTTCCGGTGAAAGTGGACGAGCCGGATTCAGCGCCGTCGCCGGTCGCGTACGGCGGAATTTCAGGGTCAGTTTAGGTCCAGTCCCCGGCCGTGTCAACGGTGCAGGAATTTCCTCTCCCGGACGGCGGCCCGGTGCCTAATTAGTTGACCTGGGCGTAGACAGACCTCTATTTTCGCTGGCGAGAAATTACCCGCCCCTGGAGGCTGCATGTTCGACCGGCATCAGGATCTGAAAACCATCCGCCGCTGCAAACGGGGTGAAGAGGCGGCCTTCGCGGAAATCCTGACGCGCTACCGCGGAGCCATCTACAACCTGTGCTACCGGATGACGCGTAACTCCGAGGACGCCCGGGACCTGGGCCAGGAGGTGTTCATCAAGGTTTTCTCCCTGCTGGACCGCTTCGACGAGAACTACGCCTTCAGCAGCTGGCTCTTCCGCATCGGAACGAACCATTGCATCGATCATCTGCGCCGGAACCGTTTGCGGTTCCTGTCCTTGGATGGCGGGGTGGGGCCCGACGGCGAGGAATACGAGTTCCAGCTGCCGGATTCGGGTCCGGAGCCGGACACGGTCCTGCAGCGGAAAGAAGCACTCGAACGCCTGGAAGAGGTGATAGCCGAGCTGCCGCCCCATTACAAGGCCATCACACTGCTGCGGCACGACCAGCAGCTTTCGTACGAGGAAATCGCGGAAATCCTTCAATTGCCGCTGGGTACGGTCAAGGCGAGGATCCATCGAGCGCGCAACCAGATCCAGCAGATGCTGGCCGCGCGTTCCTACGACATTTGAGGAAAAAAAGTTAAACTCCAGTGCAACAAAGGCTGGAAGGCGCCGTAAACGAGATCGGGTGGGTGAT